>JBIIQL010000280.1:0-5339 GCA_044342095.1 Pirellulales bacterium | reverse complement strand
CAGCGAGGGCGGCCGCGGAAGGCGCCGGCCACGAGCCAGCAGCCGAAACCGAATTGCAGCACCACCAACAGCGCTGCGATGGAATTGAAACTCACGACCGTTCTCCTCATGACGGCGTCCGGCGGCCGACTGTCGAAAGGTAGGTCGTGATTGCCGGTGAGGAAGGCTCCCCGGGCAGGGTTTCGTCGGAAAGACCGTGCGGATTCGGGGCCGATCGTGCCGATTCTCTCGGTGATGGCAGGGACGCCACTCCCGCCACCCGCGGCGGGGGCTACGATACGGAGGCGCGTCTTCCCTCCATCCCCCGAGTTGCCCTCCATGCCTCCCCTCCAAGTCGGGGACCGAGTCCCCGACGTCACGCTTCAGGCCCACGACGGCAGCACGGTGCGGCTGGCTGACATGGTGGGCAGGCGTCCCCTCGTCCTCTTCTTCTATCCCAAGGACGATACACCGATCTGCACGAAGGAAGCCTGCGCTTTCCGCGATTCCTACGAGACCTTCTCCGCGGCCGGGGCGGAGGTGATCGGCATCAGTAGCGATAGCGCCGCCTCCCATCGGGCCTTCGCGGCTCGTCACAAACTCCCCTTCCTTCTCGCCAGTGACGCCGACGGGAGTCTGCGGAAGGCTTTTGGCGTGCCGAAGACGCTCGGCCTGTTCCCCGGGCGGGTGACGTACGTTATCGGCCGTGACGGCATTGTCCGGCTCGTCTTCTCGGCCCAACTCGCCTCGCAAGACCACGTCACAAAAGCCTTGGCCGCGGTCAACGCGATCGACGGTGCCACTCCTGCCCCTTGACACTCCTTCCACCACGGGGTGCCATCGATGCCCGTCTTCGATTTCTCCTTCACGGTCGACGCCCCGCTCTCCGCCGTCCGTGACTTCCACCACGACACCTCGGCCCTCAAGCGGCTCACCCCGCCGCCAACGTTCGTTCGCCTGATTTCGATCGAACCGCTCGCCGAGGGATCGGTGTCGAAGTTCGTCCTCTGGGTCGGCCCGCTCCCGCTTCGTTGGACGGCCGTCCATCGCAACGTGAGCGATCGGGGCTTCACCGACGTCCAGGCCTCGGGTCCGGCGGCGGCCTGGGCCCACACCCACACCTTCACGGCGCTCCCCGACGGCCGGACAAGGATCGACGAGCACATCGAATACGCCCACAAACCCGGCATCTGGGGCGTCGTGACGCGGCTCCTGTTCTCGAAGCCGAATCTGTGGCTGATGTTCAGCTATCGACGGTTCGTGACTCGCTTTTTCCTCCGCCACCATCGCACGGTGGCGTGAAAGCGGGGTGGGCCGTAGGATCGTTCCGCAGACATGTGCCCGCGCTCGGGCGTCTGCGGTACACCAGCGCCCCGTCTGCCCCGGCTTTTCGAAACGTAGCCTTGAAACCTGCCGCGTCCCCCACACCTGCCACAGCGCATGGATCAAGACATGTGTTTGCCTCGCTCCAGGCGGGGAGGGCGATCGCGGCCTTCGTCGTGGTGTTGTTTCACCTCGGGCTGATCATCGCCGACGCCAAGTATTTCGACGTTCCATGGGTGGCGACACCGTTCCGATGGGGCGATGCGGGGGTGGAGTTCTTCTTCGTCCTCAGCGGATTCATTATCGCGAGCGCTCACGCCGCCGACATCTCGCGCCCGTCGCGGCTGATCCCTTATCTGCAACGCCGCATGATTCGCATCTACCCTCCCTACTGGATCGTCTTCGCGATCGTCTTTGTCATGGCCCTTCCTCTGGCCGCGACCCGCGCCACGCTGCCGACCGATCTGGGCACGCTCGCCGAAGCTTGGTTTCTTCTCCCCCAGGACCCGGCCGAAGTCGGGGGCACGGGATCCCCGGTGATCATCGTCGCCTGGACGCTCCGCTACGAGATCCTCTTCTATCTCTTCTTCGCGCTGTTCATCCTCGATCGCCGTCTAGGGCTGCTCGCGGCCGTGGCGTATGCAATCGCCTTCGTCACGCTCCGGGATCAGCAAGGAACGGGATTCCCGCTGTCATTTGTCCTCAATCCTTGCGTCTGGCTGTTCGGAATGGGCATCGCCGTCGCCCGGGCGACAGGCGGAGCCGCCCGTTCCCCATCCCGTCCGCTCGCCTGGCTCACCTTGGCGGCGACCGCGTTCATCGGCTTGGCGATGAACCGCGCCTACCAGTGGGTGCCGCTGGCCGACTGGAATGTCTACGGCCTCGGACTTGCTAGCAGCATCGCGATCTTTGGCGCTGTGGCCGCAGAGAACGCCGGCAGCAATCTCGGCGGCGGCCGTGCGATCCAACTCATCGGTGCGGCGTCATACGTCCTCTACCTGATCCACTACCCGTTGTTCAGCGTCGGCTGCAAGGTCGCGATGGCGTGCGGCATGAAAAAATTGGGGATTCCCGGGATGGTGGTGAGCTACGCCCTCCTGCTTGCGGCCGCGATTGGGACGGCGATCCTCTTCCATCTCGCGATCGAACTTCCCGTTCAGCGTTGGCTCTCGGCCCGCCTGATCCGGAAGACTCGATCGACGTCACTGACCGGCTGACACGCCACGGGACCGTGTCAGCGAGACGGTGCCCGTTGACCGAAGCCCGACGGCCCTGCCCTGTGGTTCCCCGCGTCGGGATGCCCGGCGTGATGGCGGGCGGCGGGCCGCCCGGTGGGCTGGTTCTGGGCCTGGGCGTGAGGCGGCGGGGCGAATCCAGGCGTGAACACCATTCCGCCTTTCGTCGGCACGCCGACGACACCGTTGCTGAACACTTCGTTGCGGCCGAGGCGAGTCGAGACGACGCCGTTGTTCCAAGCCGTGGCGTTGCCGACGCGGGTGGCGGTCAGGCCGTTATTGAAAAACGTGAACCGGCCGACGGACGTGCCGACGAGGCCGTTGCCGGTGAACGTGAACGGTCCCTCCGACATGGCATAGCCACCGAAGTTTTCCGCCGTCGGGGCTTGGGCGAAAGCCTCTGCGCCGCCAAAGCCGGCCAGAGTGATCGCCACGCCGGCCAGAAGAGCCCGAAACCCTCGTGACATGATCACTCCCTCAAGCGACCGCTCCGAACTTCCCTTGAGCGTATCGGCCGCTCCGGCCGGAAGCGATTCGCCGAGGACACAGAAGCCGGAGATGCCGGCTGGAGGGGACGCGCCGCGGTTGATCGACCCGCCACGACTGGCGACGCCTGAGCACCACCGACGCCAGAGGGCGTCGAGGCCAAATCGACCTGCGATTCCGCCGGAAGGCCTCGTCCGGCGATTCCGCGAAGAGGCGCATCGTCCCGCGATTCCGCCAAAAACGCCTCGCACCCTGGGAAGTGCGACCTCGTCCATTCGCACCCCGGGCGATGCGAAGGAATCAGCATCCATTCGCACCCTGGAATGTGCGACGAAATCAACAAGTGCCTCGTCTTGGACTCGAACCAAGAACCCTCTGATTAAGAGTCAGATGCTCTGACCAGTTGAGCTAACGAGGCGTCTGTCGTGACTTTACCCGTCGTCGGGCGGGAGAACAAGGGGCCGGAAGAGCGGGGTTTCGGCCCCTCGGGGCCTGTACCCTTTTTTTCAGATCGATCGGGGGCGGTTTCCGCGTTGAGGCATTCTGCGCCAACCGCTACATTCCGCGCTCCCCGACCGGGTCGGCGTCGGCCGCCCGTTACGGCTACAAGTCCCGGTTCCCGCACGTGGAGGATGGATTCGATGGGTAGGTTCGACGGTCTTAAAGGCATCATCCTCGGTGTCGCCAACGACCACTCGATCGCTTGGGCGATCGCCAAGGAGATCCTCGCCGAGGGGGGGCAGATCGGCTTCTCCCACCTCCCCGACCGCCCCGACGACGAGCGGCAGCGGAACCGTCGCCGCGTCTCCCTGCTCACCGACCCGGAGCCGAACGCGAAGTTCCTCGTGCCGATGGATGCCGGCAGCGACGAACAGATCGCCGCGGTCATGCAGCGGGCCAAGGAGGAGTTCGGCACGATCGACTTCCTCGTCCACTCGATCGCCTACGCCCCCATGGAGGATCTCAAGGGAGAGACGACCAACTGCAGCCGCGAGGGCTTCCGGGTGGCGATGGAGACGAGCGCCTACAGCCTCCTCGCCGTCGGCCGCCTCGCCCGTGGAATCCTCTCCGCCGACAGTTCGATCCTCACCCTCACCTACTTCGGCGGTGAGAAGGTCGTGCCCGGCTACAACATCATGGGAGTCTGCAAGGCGACCCTCGATGCCTGCGTGAAGTACATGGCCTACGACCTCGGGCCGGCGGGTGTCCGCGTCAATGCCGTCAGCGCGGGCCCGCTCCGCACGCTCGCCGGCCGTGGCGCCGGTGTCGACGAGATGCTCGGCCTCTACCAACACATGTCGCCGATGGGGCGCAACATCACCCAGGAAGAAGTCGGGAAGGCGGGCTCGTGGCTCCTGTCGCGCGAGTCGCTCGGGATCACCGGCGAGATCCTCCATGTCGACGCTGGCTACAACATCATGGGCTCGCCCGGCCGGCTCCTCGACCTCGTCAAGCAACCGGAAGCGTGAACGCCAAGGCGACGATCGCGGTGGCGGTGGTCCTCTCCGCTGGTCGTGTCCTCGTCGGCCGGCGTCGTGACGATGCGACCGACGCGCCGGGGCGGGACGAGTTCCCCGGCGGAAAGGTCGAGGCGGGGGAAGCCGTCGAGTCGGCAGCGGCCCGCGAGTGCCTCGAGGAGAGCGGCATCGCCGTGATCGTCGGCGAGAGGCTCGAGGTCGCGCGGGCGGCCGCGAGCGGGGGGCCGATCGAGATCCACTTCCTCCTCGCCTCGCCCGTCGATCCCGACGTTGCTCCGCAGCCGCCGTTCACCTGGCTGCCGATCGGCGACCTGACGCGTTGTCACTTCCCAGCGGCCAATGCGGAGATCGTCCGCCGGCTCCTCGCCGATGGGGAACGCGGCTGACCACCGCAAGGGTCACGGTGGATCCCATCCCCCGCGGCTCCACGGATGGCATCGGCAGATCCGCCGCAGGCCACGAAGGCTGCCCCGGAGAGCACCGTGGGATTTGATCGACTCGAGGAAGTAGACGCTGCAGGTCGGCTGAAACCGGCACGTCGGCCCGAGAAGCGGGCTGAAACACCGCTGATAGACGCGGATGAACACGGTGAGAAGTGCAACGACGCCACGGTCGAGCATGGCCGCCCACGAGGCTCTGCCCTTGGCTCTCATCGGTGGCGGGGCTTGGTGGGAAGGACCGTGGGAACCTCGGCATCCCGATAGGCTGGACGCGAGACGATCCTCGTGGCGAGCGCGACGAGCATTCCCTCGACCTTTGCCGCCCCGTCAGCCCCGCCGGGGGCCGCACCGGAGCGGACGACGACGAGGTAGTCATGGCCGGCGGGGATCTTCTTGCG
>JBIIQL010000279.1:0-5351 GCA_044342095.1 Pirellulales bacterium | reverse complement strand
ATGCAGGCCCGCGAGGCGAGTGACATGGGCCCGCAGCGCCGGCTGGAGACGGCGGGCCATCCATCCGCCGCCGGTGACGATCGCCACTCGCGCGGCGGCCATCGTCTCGAGGAGCACCGCCGAGCAGCGGTGGCGGTAGCGGCGTTGATCGTAGGGAAGGAGGAGGGCGTCGGCGGCGTCGAGTTGCTGGTGATAGACGGCGGGGGCGAGTGGGCCGGCGAGGGGCTCGACGAGCTCGGGGGTTCTGAGGGCGAGTTGCTCGATCACTTCGATCGCCCGGCCGACGGCGACGTCGGCGGGCCGGCGCGAGCGGGCGTGGAAGCCAGGGTTTGTCTGGATGGCGAAGTGCAGCCGGCTGCCGAGCGATCGGTGCGCTGCGATCGCTTCAACCAGGGCCGCGGCGATCTGGCTGTTCTTCTCGCTGCGGGCATCCCCGAGCATGGCGACGCGGAGGCGTCGGCCGGCCGACGGCCGCCGGAGAGGAGCCGCATCTGACGCTGCTGGGAGATCGATCGGATAGGGGAGGGCGGAGACCGGCGCGGCGCCGACCAGCGACCACTCCGCGGCCAGTTCCTCCGTCGGGGTGTGGAAGTGGAGCCGATGGGGGGCCGCGAGACGGGTCGCTTCCTCGAGCAAGCGGCTCACCCGACTGATCCGTCGCTCGAACGCGGAGCGGGTTGCCGGGGCTGCGGCGAGGATGGGCCCGTGAAATTGGAGGTGCCAGCCGATCCCTGCCGGCGGCCGCGCGGCGTGGATCGCCCGCGCGAGTCCTGCGGCATCGAGTTCGGAAGCGGTGGCGACGAGGAACTGGTCGCCCGGCGCAAGCGAGGCGATGACCGGCGCGAGATCGGCGGCGAAGGCGGCCACGCGCGATTGCCTCCGCAGACTCCGCGACCAGCGTTCCCAGGGGGGCTGCCACCGCGGTCGGCCATCGGCCCCGAGTCGATCGAGTTCGGCGAAGGCGGTGAGTTTCGAGTTGCCGGGGAAGCGGAGCACCGGCCACAGCCGCCAGCCCGCGCCGGCGTCGGCGGGCATGGAGACGGTCGAGCGGCAGACCAGATCGCACGTCCAGCCCCGCCGGCGGGCGGCCCCGAGGACGGCGACGGCGTACTGCCAGGGATGGGAGCCGGCGCCGTCGAGACAGGGGTCGACGAGGATCAGTCGCGCCGGCGTGGCATTCATCGCCCGATGGCCCCGTCGAGAGAGGCGTTCCTCAGTCGTGGCGCGACGGCGTCGATGAGGCCGCCGAGTTCGGCCTCGCCGGTTTCGAGCACCATCGCGATCTCGAGGGCCATGACCGCCGTTTCTCCGGCGAAGCCGGCGGGGAGTTTGACGAGGTCTTTGAGCGTTGTGACGAGCGCCGCGTCGTGGGTCCGGGCCCACGACGCGAGGTCTGGCAGGTCGGCCGCGGCATAGGCATGGTGGTCGGCATAGGGGCGGAAGGCGACGACGTCGGCGCCGAGCGCGACGAGGGTGCGCCGAAAGGCGGACGGATTCCCGATCCCGGCGAACGCGGCGATGCGGCGACCCGCGAGCCAGTCGATCGCGTGCCTCGTCCCCATCTGGTCGCGGACGGCGACGGGGGCGTGGCTCGCCTCCGCCCACACGCTCGGTAGCTTCCCGCCGCAGGCCGCCGCCAGTCGGTCGCGGATCTCCGCCCGCCGCTGGAGCGACACGCTCCCTGCCCGGGTGAGGATGGCGGCGTCGGCCCGCGTCAGGCCCGTCAAACGCTCGCGGAGGAGGCCACGGGGGAAAACATGCCCACAGCCAAAGGGATCGGTGGCGTCGATGGCGACCAGATCGAGGTCGCGTGCCAGGCGGCGGTGCTGGAAGCCGTCGTCGAGCACGACAACGTCGGCCCCAGCGGCGCCAGCTGACGTGGCGGCGGCGACGCGGTCGCGATCGGCGACATGTCGGACACCGGGTAGCAGGAGGGCCAGTTCGGCGGCCTCGTCACTCCGCCGCCCGGCCGCGGCGCCGTACCCACGACTGACGATCGCTGGCTGACAGCCGAGGCTGGTCAGATGGCGGACGACCCAGGCCACCAGCGGCGTCTTGCCGGTGCCGCCGAGAGTCAGGTTGCCGACACACACCACCGGCACACCGGCCTGCCGCGTGGCGAGCCAGCCGCGGTCGTAGGCGGCGTTGCGGAGGGCCATGATCGTCCCCCACGTGGCCCCGAGCGGAGCGAGGGTGAGACGGGCCAGCCTCGCAGCGGCGGCGGTGTCGGTCCCGTCGACGAGGCGCTTGAACGATTCTGCGTCAGGCAGCAGCGGCATGCGGTCGATCCGTCGGTCCGCCCCGCGAGGAGGGCACATCCTGCGACCGTGGAGTGTAGTGATTCCGGGGGAATCGTGGCGGCGGGCGAACCCTGAAGACGGGTTTGACGCCGATGGCCATCCCCGGCCAGCCCCCGGGCATGGGGTGCCGATATACTTGGCGGGAGGGACGATGGCGAATCCTCGAGACTCGTCCGACCGCCGGGCGGAATCGCTTGGAGTCGCTCGGGATCCCCCTGAGTCCTCTCGAGTCCCCTCGAGTCCCTTTGCGGGAACGGTGTTATGGCCAGCGTGCCCTCCAACAGCGGTGAGACGCTTGTCGTCGGCGGCTGGTCCGCCGGTGATGAGGCGCCGTCGAACTCCGATCGCTATCTCGCCCGCCGCCTCGAGGCCGCGGGGGCCGACTTCAAGGGGGTCGCCCTCACCAACTTCCTCCTCGGCGCCGCGGTCGCGGGGGCCGTCTGGCTCGCCGTCGGCGTCCTCGCCGAGCACTGGATCGTCCCGGGGGGACTGCCACGGTGGGTGCGGTGGGGGTGGCTGGCCGCCGGATGTGTCGCGCTCGCCGCGGCGGCCGTGCGTTGGCTTCTGCCGCTGATGCGCTACCGGGTGAACCTCGTCTACGCCGCCCGCGCCATCGAGCGGGAGCATCCCGAGCTCCATAACGACCTGGTCAATACGGTGCTCGTCAAAGCGCATCCCGAGGGGAGCACCGCGGTCGTGGTCCGGTCGCTGGAGAAGCGGGCCGCAAAGCGGCTCGCCGATGTCCCCGCCGAGGGGGTCATCGACCGTTCGCTCGCCGTCCGCTTGGCGATGGTGCTGGCCGCGGCGGTGGGGATCGCGTGCCTCTATGAACTCGTGGCGCCGAAGAGCCTGCTGGTCAGCGCCGTGCGACTGGTGGCGCCATGGGCCGGGATCTCCGCGCCGTCGCGCGTCCGGATCGAGCCGCCGCGCCTCCACTGGCGGATGCCGGGGGCGGGCGTCATCGACCCGCAGCAACTCGTCGATGGCATCGACGGGCAGGAGGTGGCGGTCGATCGCGGCTCGGCGACGCTCGTCCGTGGCCGGCAACTCGTGCTGGCGGCCGCGGTCCGTGGCCTGCGTGGGGGCGAGCACCCGGTCGTCCTGGCGGCGCCCCTGAAAGACGACGGCTCTCACGATCCCGCGGCGACGCCGTGGCGGATCGAGATGGTTCGCGGGGCCGCCGAAGGCGAGGCGGCCAAGGCCTACACGGCGTTTCTCCCCGACGCCACGAGGGGCTTGGAACACTCCATCGAGATCACGATCGCCGCCGGCGACGCCCGGAGTGAACCGGTGCGTCTGGTCGTCGTCGATTCCCCCTCGCTCCTCGTGCGCGAGGTGCGCTACGACTTCCCCGCCTACATCGCCCGCGACCCGGAGACCGTCGCCTGGCAGGGGGATCTGCGAGCGCCGGAGGAGACGCAGGTAACGCTCGTGGCCGAGTGCAACCAGCCGATCGAGGCGGCTTGGATCGACTTTGGCTGCGACGGGAATCGTGATCTGAAGATGAAGGTCGGAGCGAGCGATCTGGCACGGGCCTCGGTGACCTTCCCACTGCGGATGAACGCCGACAGGACGGCGCCGGAGCATGCGATCTACCGGCTCGTCTTCCAGCCCCGTGGCTCGGCCCAGGGGGGACGGGAAGCGGTCGTCATCGAGCCGATGGAGCATCGCATCGACGTCGTCGCCGATCTGGCTCCAGAGGTGGCGATCGAATCGCCGACCGACTCACCCCTCGCCGTCCCACGCGACAGCCCGGTGCCGGTGCGGGTGCGGGCCCTCGACCCCGATCACGCCTTGTCACGCGTGGTGATCGAGACCCGCGTCGATGGCGGCCGTGCCGTGCCACCGATCCCGATCCTCGAGGTTGCCAAGCAGGGTCCCTTCAAGGGGACGGCCCGCCTCGTTCCCTTCAATCTCGGAGCGGACGCGGGCTCGGTGCTCCACTATCGCGCCGTCGCCACCGACAACCGGCCCCAGCAGCCGAACGTCTCCGTGACGCCATGGCAGGAACTGAAGATCGACGAGAAGGCGCCGCCGCAGCCCGACGAGCCTGAGCCCGACTTCCCCAAGGACTCGAAGAAAGGGCGATCCGACGAGGATCGTTCCGATGACTCCGACCGTGGCGATGAAGGGGGCGACTCGGGAGGGCAGCCAGAGGACGGCCGCGAGGGAGATCGAAACGAAGACGGCGCTGAGGGCGCCGATGGAGCGGAGAACGGTGCTGGTCAGCGGCAGCCGGAGGATGGCGGCCGCGATGACGGGGCGTCTGGAGACCAAAACCAGGAAGACCGGCAAAACCAAGGCGAACAAAACCAAGGCGAACAAAACCAAGACCGGCAAAACCAAAACAACCAGGAGCGTGGCGGTTCCGCCGATCGAAAGCGACCCGATCGACAGCGCAGCGACGACGGTTCAACCCCCCCTCCCCCCGGAGAGCAGGGACAGCCGGGAGCGGCTGGCGGTGGCGACGAAGAGCAGGGGGATGGAAAGCAACAGCGCCCCGGGAACGACCAGAGCCCCAAGGGCTCCAAGGCGGGCAAGAGCGGCAAACCGCAACAGGGAGCCGACGGCGGCGACTCCGGCGACCAACAGGGGAGCGGGCAGAAGCCAGGCTCGCAGCCGCAGGGGCGCGAGGGGAAGGGGCGAGAGCAGAAGGGCCAGGACGAAGGCCAAGGTCAAGGCCAGGGTCAAGGCCAGGGTGAAAGCCAGCAGCGCGAGGGAGGGGAGAAGCCCCAGCCTGGGGCGAAGCCATCGCCGTCCGGCGGAGCGGGCAAGAAGCGCCAAAAGGACTCGGTCGCCGCTGACGGCACGAATGACGGCGAGGCGATGGACCGGATCCTCGAGCACGAGCGCCGTGAGAGCCAGAAGGGTGATGGCCAGAAGGGTGATGGCCAGAAGGGTGATGGCCAGAAGGGTGAAGGCCAGAAGGGTGAAGGCCAGAAGGGTGAAGGCCAGAAGGGTGAAGGCCAGAAGGGTGAAGGCCAGAAGGGTGAGGGCCAGAAGGGTGAGGGCCAGAAGGGTGAGGGCCAGAAGGGTGAGGGCCAGAAGGGT
>JBIIQL010000278.1:0-5363 GCA_044342095.1 Pirellulales bacterium | reverse complement strand
CATCCCGGTCATCTGGAAGGCGCCGTCGCCGACGAGGGTGACGATCTTCGAGTCGGGGCGGGCACAGCGGGCGCCGAGCGTGGCCGGCACGCCGAAGCCCATCGAGGTGTAGTAGGCGGGGGAGACATATTCGGTCTGACCGCGGATCACCAGCTCACTCGAGGCGAAGAGGGAGTCGCCGACGTCGGCGATGACGATCGTGCCGTCTTCGATGCTCCCGTCGAGCCGGTGGATGAGCCGAGAGATCGTGAGCGGCGCCTCGGGGCGGAGCTCGTACGTGCCGGCGACCTTGGCGGGGCCGGGGGGAAGGACGCGCCGGGCGGCTTTGGGTTTCGCCGCAGCCAGCTCGCGAATGAAGTCCTCGAGGAGCACGCCGCGGAAGTGGTGGTGGCTGATCCGCAGGTCTTCGCTCGTGGCGTGGATCGTCCGCCGCGGGTCGAGGTTGGCGGTGAAGATGCCGAGATCGATGTCGGTGAGGATCGTGCCGAGGAGGATCCGGCAGTCGCTCGATTCGACGAACTCCGTCACCTCGCGGCGTCCCATCCCCCCTTCGTAGAGGCCGATGTAGAGCGGATGGACCTCGCTGACGACACTCTTGCCGAGGAGGGTCGAGGCGACCGCGATCCCCGCAGCCTCGGCCAAGGCGATCGTGTCGGCCTGGAGCCCGAAGCGCTGCAGCTCGACACCGGCGATGATCACCGGCGCCTTGGCCTGCTCGATCCGCTCGACCGCCTCGCGGACCGCCTCGGCCAATGCCGCCGGATCGCTTGCGCGCGGCGGGGCAGCGTAGGGGCGGATCGAATCGGGCACGACATCGACCATGTCGCGCGGCAGCTCGATGTAGACGGGCCGCTTCTGCCGGAAGCAGACGTCGAGGACCCGGTCGATCTCGCGAAAGGCGGTGTCGGGATCGGTGATCTCGGCGCACGCCGCCGTCACCTTCTCGAAGACCTCGAGTTGCGTCGACCACTCGCGGACGCAGTGGTGGAGGAGGGGGCGATCGCTCCGCTCACCCAAGCCCGGGGCCCCGGAGATCACGACCACCGGGCTCTTCTCCGCCCAGGCGCCGGCGGTCGAATTGACCACCGAAAGCCCCCCCACACCGTAGGTGACACACAGCGCGCCGATGCCGTTGATCCGGGCGTAGGCATCGGCCGCGTAGCCGGCGCAGTCTTCGCGCGTGCAGTTGACCAGCTCGAGCGGGCTCTGCTCGAGCATCGAGTAGAAGCCGAGGACGTAGTCGCCCGGCACACCGAAGACGTGGCGGAGGGAATAGTCGCCAAGTCGGCGGATCAGGTATTCCCCGATCGACAGTTGCGTGACGCTCCTGGAGCGGTCGGCGTAACGCTGCGATAGCTTGGCCATGATTCCCCCTTCACGTTCGGCGGTTGCCTGCGGCCCTGAGGCGCCGGCTTCGTCCCCGGCCCTTGGGGCCGCTCACCACACCGTCTTGCCACCATTGACGGCGATCGTCTGTCCGGTCACGAAGGCGGCCTCATTGCTGGCCAGATACGCCGCGGCCCAGCCGACATCCTCCGGAATCCCCCAGCGGGCCGCCGGCACCGTCGCCAGGTAGGCGTCCTTGTCGGCCTGCGGATCGTTTTCGTGGCGCTCCACGGGGATCCAGCCCGGCGCGATCATGTTGACGGTGATGCCGTGCGGGGCGAGTTCGCGGGCCATGCTCCGCGACCAGCCTGTCTGGCCCCCCTTGGCGGCGACGTAGGCGGAGAAGGGGGAGACACCGAGGAGGAAGACTTCGCTCGTGATATTGATGAGTCGACCGGTGCCGCGCTGCCTCATCGAGGGGAGGGCGCGGCGGGCGAGGAGGTAGGGGCTCTTCACGAAGAAGTCGAGCATCTCCTGATAGAAGGCCCAGTCGTACTCCTCGATCGGCTTTTGCGGCTGGGCCGGAGTGGCATTCATGACGACGATGTCGACGGCGCCGAGCATCCGCTCGATCCCCATGAACATCCCGTCGATCTCGGCGGAGTCGGTGACGTCGGCCCGGTAGAGGTCGGCGGTCACCCCGGCGTCACGAACCTCATGGAGCGCCTTCTCGGCGCGGGCCTGATTGTTGGCGTAGTTCATCGCCACCTTGGCGCCGGCGAGCCCGAGGCACTTGGCCGTCGCGAGGCCGAGGCCGGTCGACGATCCGGTCACGAGGGCCACCTTGCCGGCGAGGGAGAAGGGAGGTCGGGCAGGGGCGGGGGAGACGGTCATGGTGGGCTTGAGGGGTTCGGGGAATGGGGATCGGGAAACCGGCTTCGCCATGATAACGGGGGAGGCTCGCGGCGCCGCAGGGACACTTCCCCCCTGGAAAACCGGTCACGCCCGGGGCGGGGGTGGAGAGTAGAATGGGTTCTCCAGCTTGGCAGGAGGTGCCGTGACGATTCACTCTGTTCGATGTCCGTGGGCCCTGGCTGCCGTCGTGGTCGGGTCGATTCTGTGGGCCATCGCGGCAGATCGGTGTGCCGCCGCCGACCCCGTCGACTTCTCCCGCGACGTTCAGCCGCTCCTCGCCCGCCGCTGTTTTTCCTGCCACGGCCCCGACACGCAGGAAGGGGGCCTGCGGCTCGACGAGGCCGCCGCCGCCACCGCGGAGCTCCCCTCCGGAGCCCGTGCGATCGTGCCGGGAAGGGCCGAAGCGAGCTTGATCCTCGAGCGGATCGTCGCCGTAGACCCCGATCTGCGAATGCCCCCCGAAGGCCCGCGGCTCACTCCGGCCCAGGTGGGGACGCTGCGAGACTGGATCGGCGCTGGGGCCGAGTGGAAGGAACACTGGGCCTTCCGGACGCCTGGCCGGCCGCTGGTGCCGGCGATCGACCCCGCCGCCATCCCGAACGACGGCGTCGCGCCGACGGCGATCGATGCGTTCGTGGTCGAAGGACTCGCCAAGCGCGGGCTCGCGGCACCGGCGCTTGCCGACAAGCGGACGCTGCTGCGGCGCGCCACCTACGATCTCACCGGCCTCCCTCCCTCCGAGGCCGAGGTGGAAAGCTTCCTCGCCGACGAGGCGCCGGGGGCGTGGGAGCGCGTCGTCGACAGGCTCCTTGCCTCGCCGCACTACGGCGAGAAGTGGGGGCGGCACTGGCTCGATCTGGTGCGCTATGCCGAAACCAATTCCTTCGAGCGCGACGGCGACAAGCCCCATGCCTGGCGCTACCGCGACTATGTCATCCGATCCTTCAACAACGACACGCCGTTCGATCGCTTCACGCGGCAGCAACTCGCCGGTGACGAGATCCCGAATCCGTCCCCCGATGATTTCGTCGCCACCGGCTACCACCGGCTCGGCCTCTGGGACGACGAACCGGCCGACCGGCTCCAGGCACGCTACGACTGGCTCGACGATCTCGTCGCCACCACCGGCCAGACGTTCCTCGGGCTGACCGTCAACTGCGCCCGCTGCCACGATCACAAGATCGACCCGATACCACAGAAGGACTATTACAGCCTGCTGTCGTTCTTCATGAACGTCACGCCGATGGGGAATGGCGGCGATCAAATCGAACGGCCGCTGTTCGCCGATGCCGCGGCCAAGACCGCCTACGACTCGGCCGTGGCCGATCTCACCAAGCGCCGCGACGCTGCCCAGGCCGAGGTGACGGCGCTCGAAAACCGCTTCCGCGAGGAGTATGAGAAGCGCTCCGCCGACGGCGTGGCGGCCAGCGACCTCGACGACCTCCACTTCCGCTTCTACCGCGATAGCTGGGGAAAGCTCCCCGACTTCGATCAGCTCAAGGCGGAGGAGGAGGGCCCGGTGCCGGGGAATCTCCTCGACATCGGCGTGGCGCCGTCGCTGCGGCCGCACGCCTTCGGCTACGTCTTTACCGGGGTTCTCAAGGTGCCCGCCGCCGGTGAGTACACCTTCAGCCTCGACTCCGACGACGGATCGCGGCTCACCCTCGGTGGCAGCACCGTCCTCGAATACGACGGCATCCACGGTGTGGGAAGCCCGCGGACGGCGACGGTGACGCTCGGCGCCGGCCGCGTCCCCTTCCGCGTCGACTACTTCCAGGGGCCGGTGGGGGACAAGGGGCTCTCCCTCTCTTGGAGCCCCGTCGGCGGCGAGTCGCGGCCGCTCTCCACCCTCCCCAGGCCGCGTGGGCGGAAGGCTGCGGCGGAGCTCGCCGCCACGATCAAGGCGGAGGGGCCGGCGATCCTCGGCGCCGAGGGCTTTCAGGCCTGGGAGAAGGCGACCGCGACCCTCGAGGCCCTCAAGCGCGAGCAGGTGCCGGTGGAGAAGGCGCTGGTCGTCTCCGAGCACGGGGCCAGTCCCCCCGAGACGTTCGTCCTCTATCGCGGCAATCCACACGCCGAGACGAAGCCCGAGAACAAGGTTAGCCCGGCGTTCCCGTCGATCCTCCGCGCCCCGGCTCCGGAGATCCCCCAACCTGCAGCCGACGCCAAGAGCAGTGGCCGGCGGACGGCGCTGGCGACGTGGATCACCTCCCCTGCCAATCCGCTCACGGCGCGGGTCCTTGCCAATCGGGTGTGGCAGTATCACTTCGGCCGTGGGATTGTCCGCTCGGCGAGTAATTTCGGCCTCATGGGGGATCCGCCGACCCATCCTGAGCTTCTCGATTGGCTTGCCGCCGAGCTCGTCGACGGCGGCTGGCGGCTGAAGTCGCTCCACAAGACGATCATGCTCTCGCGGGCCTACCGGGCGAGTTCTGCCGCCAATTCAGCGGCGCTGGCCGTCGATCCGCTCAACGACGCCTTCTGGCGGTTCGACATGCGGCGGCTGACGGCCGAGGAGATCCGCGATTCGATCCATGTCGCCAGTGGCGCTTTCAATCCGAAGATGGAAGGCCCTGGCGTGACGGTCGACATCCCCAAGGAGATCCTCGCCGGACAGTCGCAGCCTGGGAGCGGCTGGGGGAAGGTGTCGGAGGAGGAGCAGGCGCGGCGCTCTGTCTATATCAAGGTGAAGCGGTCGCTCCTCACGCCGATCCTCGCCGACTTCGACATGGCCGACACCGATTCCGCCTGCCCGGTGCGCTTCGTGACGACGCAGCCGACGCAGGCTCTGGGGATGATGAACGGCGAGTTCCTCCAGAAGCAGGCGAAGGTGCTGGCCGCGCGGGTGAAGCGCGAGGCGGGGGGCCGCGATGCGGCCGATGTCTCCGCCGAGATCCGCCGGGCCTACCGGGTGACGCTCGTCCGCGATGCCAGTGCCGACGAGGTGGCCCGCGGCGTGGCGCTCATCGACACCCTCGAGGACACCGACGGCGTCGGCCCGGGGCGCGCTCTCGAGTTGTTTTGCCTCATGCTCCTCAATACGAACGAATTCGCCTATCTCGACTGACGGGGGATAAAGCCCATGACGCAGCACCACGATTCCCGCGCCGGCTTCTGCCGTC
>JBIIQL010000277.1:0-5366 GCA_044342095.1 Pirellulales bacterium | reverse complement strand
CCCGGAGTCGGCGCCCGGCGGGATCTTCCAATCGACGAGCAACTCGAAATCACCGTGATCCTTCGCCGTGCAGAGGCTGTCACCTTTCCCGTCGTAGTGGAGGACGCCGTCGACGACGCTCCAGTGGGCCTTCATGGTGGCGTCGGCCTTGGCCTGCGCGTCCTCGAGAGCCGCCCCGGTGAGCGCCCGGCGGGCCTTGGCGTCGCCATGGCTGAGCCCCTTCCAGCCGGAAAGATCGCGGCCGTTGAAGAGCGCTTCGAAGCCGGGGGGAGGAACGTTGTCCTTGTCGGCGCGGAGGCTCGGCGGGCTGGAGGAGTAGTCGGCGACCTTCAAGGCGCGGAACTCGACCCGGTCGTCGTGGCCGGCGAGGACGATGTGGCCGCGGCGGTTGGCTTTGCCGGGATGGGGGGAGCCGTCGATCACCGCCATGTCGTCGAGGAAGGCGTCAACGATCACCGTGCCGTTGAGGATCACGATCACATGATCCTCGATGGCGATGATCGTCTCGGTGTTCCATTCGCCGACCGGCTTCGAGGCGCCGGTGCGCGCCGGGGCGATCCCGTAGACGGAGCCGTGCACCTGCCAGGGCTTGAGCCAGGTGAGATGCTGTTTGCCGGCGCCGGGGATCTCCGCGTCCTGACCGTAGAGCGGGCCGTCGTGGTCGAGGATCTGGATCTCGAGGCCGTCGCGCGACGGGTAGCCCCCTTGTGGCACCCGGATTCCGATGCCATTGTTGCCGCTGGCCTCGAGCCGAAACTCAAACGTCAGCGCGAAGTCTCCATACTCGGATTCCGTCTCCAGCGTCTTGCCCCCCTTCTTGCAGACGAGGACGCCATCCTCGGCGGAATAGCCGTTGGTGTCGCCGCGCCAGCCGGTGAGGTCGCGGCCGTTGAAAATCGGCTGCCAGGTCGCCTTTTCGAGGATCCCCTCGGCATGCTCCGCGGCCATGACGAAGGGATCGGCTTGGCCCGGCGTCTGGCCCGCGGCGATGCCCGAGGGGAGGCAAGCGAGGAGCGACGCGGCTCCGGCGGCGAGCGTGGCCGCCTGACGGCGCGGCGACTTGAGTGAAAAGACCATGAAAAAACCTCCCGAAAAGAGAATGCCATCCGTTCCATCGTACGGCTCGCCCCGTATCGTTCGCAACGACCACCATCGATCGCGTACGATCTGCGCCGCGGAAAGAGTCCACGGGGAAGGCAGGCCGACGGAGAGCGGGGGGAGTGATGGTCGACGGACCGCGACGGAAGCGATCGAGAGCGCCGGACGACGAGCCCGAAGAGGGGGAGGACGATCGCCGCGCGAAGTCGCTTCGGCCCTTCGGTGAAGTGGCCACCGGGCAGCGGCAGCCCGAGCCTGTCTACGAGCGGGATGCCGAGATCGGCCGGGTCGTCGATCAGATCGAGCGGGTGGGGCGATCGTTCCTCCTTGTCGGTCCGCCCGGCGTGGGGAAGACCGCGATCCTCCGTCAGGCCATCTTTCTCCTCGCGTCGCGCGACGCGAACGCCTGGCGCTTCGTCGAGACGACGACCGGCATGCTCGTCGCCGGGCAGGTGTACTTCGGGCAGTGGCAGGAGAAGATCAAGGGCCTCCTCACGGTGGCCCAACGGCGGATGCGGATCGGGATCTGGCTCGGTGACGCCGGACACCTGTTCACGACCGGTCGGACGATGCAGTCCGAGGACAACATCGGATCGTTCATGGCCCCCGCGCTCGAACGGGGCCGGGTGCTCCTCTTCGGCGAGGCGACGCCCGAGGTCCACGCGGCCCTCGTCGTCGCGAACCCGTCGGCGACTCGCCTCTTCGACACGATCCCCATCGAGCCGCAGAGCCCGGAAGCCGCGGCGGAGACGATCCGTCAGGTGGCCCATGCGCGGGCCCGTCATGCCGGCACGCGCCGGGGCGTCGCCTTGAACTTCGCCCCCGAGGCGGTGGAGCGATGCGTCGCCCTCGGTCAGGCCTATTTCCCCTCGACGAGCCCGCCGGCCGGCGCGATCCGGCTCATCGACGGGGTCCTCGAGGACCCCGTCCTGGGGGCCCTCCTGCCGCCCGGCTTTGATGGAAAACAAGAACGCTCGCCGATCGCTCGCAAGGAATCGATGCCGGAGGCGGTTGGCAAGGACACCCCCGCGGACGGCAAGGCCGTGCCGGCGCCGCGGGTGACGATCCCGCCGGCTGCGGTGATCGGGGCACTCTGCCAGCTCACCGGCGCTCCCCGCGCCCTCCTCGACGATGCGGTGGCGCTGCCCGCCGCCGACGTCCGCCGGTTCTTCGAGAGCCGGCTCGTCGGCCAGACAAGCGCGATCGATGCGATCGTCGACCTCGTGGCGATGATCAAGGCGGGGCTCGTCGATCCGGCCCGACCGGCCGGCGTGCTCCTCTTCGTGGGGCCGACCGGTGTGGGGAAGACGGAGCTTGCCCGGGCGCTGGCGGAGTTCGTCTTCGGGAGCACTGATCGGCTCGTCCGCCTCGACATGTCGGAATATGCTCGGGCTGACGGCGCCACGTTGCTCCTCGGCAGGCCCGACGACGGCAAGGGGTTGCTCGCGCGGGTCCGGCAGCAGCCGTTTTCCGTGATCCTTCTCGACGAGATCGAGAAGGCCCATCCGGTGGTCTTCGATCTCCTCCTTCAGCTCTTCGACGCCGGTCGGCTGTCGACGCCCGAAGGGGAGACGTTCAATTTCAAGCAGTCGGTGATCATCCTCACGAGCAACCTCGGGGCCGGTGAGCCGCCGCCGGGGGGATTCGGATTTGTCGGCGCCGAGCCGCCGACCACCGAGGACTGGATCCGGCAGTCGGTGGGGGAGTTCTTTCGGCCGGAGTTCGTCAATCGACTCGGCCGGATCGTCGTCTTCGATCCCCTCGACCGGGCCGATGTCCGCAAGCTCGCGCAGCGCGAAATCGGCGCCGTCCTCCTCCGCAGCGGAATCACGCGGCGCCGCCTCCAGGTCGACATCGATCGGGCCGTCGTCGATCTCCTCGCCCGCGTCGGTTACGACCCCCGCTACGGCGCCCGTCCGCTGAAGCGCGCCGTCGAGCGGGTCGTCCTCGGGCCGCTTGCCCATGTCCTCTCCGAGACGCCCGTGACGGCGGGGGCGGGGGTGATCCAGATCCTCCCCGCTGGGGACCGCGTTCGTGTCGTGACGATCCGCGACGACCGCGCCGGCCGGCAGCAGGATGTGGCGGCGGTGCGGCTGGCCGATCCCTTCGATGGCACCGCGACGAAGGCAACGGCCGAGACGCTGAAACGCTGGCTTGCCGACTTGGCCGCGGAAGTCGATCAGACCCGTGCCGAGTACGAGCGCCGGGGCGTCGCGGCACGGCGCTCGGCGATCGTGGCCCAGACCGCCGCGCCCGACTTCTGGGACGATCCGGTGCGGGCCCGCGCGGCGCTTGCGGAGCTGTATCAGGCCGAGCGGACGAGCGAGGCACTCGCGGCCGTCGTCGAAGCGGCGGAGCGGACCGCCGAAGAGACGCGCCGCGCCGGCCGCGCGACGGGCTCGGCGGAAATCGCCAGGCTCGCCGGAGAGATCGAGCGTTGCCGACGCCAGGCGACGATCCTCCGCTTCGCGATCCTCTGCGATTCACCCCTCCAAGCTGCCGATGCGTTCCTCGTTCACGATGCCCTCGACAAGGAAGGGCCTGACTATGTCCGCCAGCTCGCCGACAGCCATGCGGCCTGGGCACGCAGGCTCGGCTTCGAGGTGGTGGAAGTCCACGAGGAAGGGGTTGGCAAGGGGGGAACCAAGCAGATCGTCCTCCTCATCAATGGCGCGGCGGTCTACGGGATGCTCGAGGGGGAGGATGGACTCCATGAGTTTCTCCCCGATGCCAAGTCCGCAAGGAGGCTCGTGCGTGTGACGGTGATGCCGGTGCCCGGTGCCGAGGCTGACGAGGAAACGGTCGAGGTGGCGGTGGGGAGTGGGAAGCGGCCGGAGGTCCGGGCCACGCACCGCCAGACCGGCCAGACGATCACGATCCGCCCTGCCGCTGGCACCGCCGACATCGAGCTCGTCGCCCGCGAACTCCTCGCCGCCGAGATGGCACGGCAGGAGAGGCTCCACGCCGGGGCGGTGCCGCAGGAGGTCGTACGCCGCTGGTGGCTCGGGGCGAGACCGACGGTGCGCGATCCGCGGACCGGAGTTTCCTCGGGGCGGATCAAGGATGTCTGGAGCGGCGACATCGATCGCTTCCTCGTCGCCCACCTCGAGCGACGCTACACCTCCGGCGAGGGCGCGGAGGCGACGTCAGCCGGCGGGGGCTGAAAACGCTTCTTTGAGCCGGGCGAGGCTCGCCGGCACGGCCACGGCCGGATCGGCCTTCCCCTCGAACTCGAGTGACACCCAGCCCTCGTAGCGGTGGCGGCGGAGCATCGCGGCGACGGCCTTGTAGTCGATGTCGAGCGAATACCACTTCCCGCCGCCGTCGTACGTCTTCGCCTGCACGAGGCAGCAACGTGGCGCGAGCTTCTCCATCTGCGCCGGGGAATCGTCGAGGAAGTTACCGGTGTCCAGCGTCACTTTGAGCCAGGGGGAATTGATCGCCTCGACGATCCGCATCACGCCGGCGGCGGTGCGCCCCAGCCCCCAGTGGTTCTCGAGGCCGAGGACGACGCCGCACTCCTCGGCCCGCGGCAGGAGCCGCTCGATCGACGCGATCACCCAGCCGAAGCCCTCTTCGTCGGTGTGGCCGGGGAGATTCGGCTCGATCCCCTTGTTGGCCATCAGTTCGTCGAAGTTCTTCGACGTTCCCCAGCGGCCGGTGTTGATCCGCATCGTCGGGATCCCGAGCCGGTAGGCGGTGTCGATCGAGTTGAGTGTCTTGGCGATGTTGTCGTCGCGGACGGCCTTGTCGGGGTTCACGAAGCCCTGGTGTGTCGAGAAGCCCATGAGGGCGAGGCCGTGGGCGTGGGCCCGGGACTTGAGCCGCTGGAGCCGGGCGTTGGACTGGTCGTCCCCCATCTGCACCTGGAGAATCTCGACGCCGTCGAATCCCATCCGCGCCGCTTGGTCGATGCAATCCTCGATCGGCGCCGGCTCCGCGCGGAACTGCCAGAAGGAGTAGGTCGAGACGCCAAACCGTACCGGCCGGAGGGGGGCGGCGGGAGCCTCGTCGGCGGCGAAGGCACGGGGAACGCCTGCCAGCGAGAGCGATGCGGCGGCGGCTGTGAGGAAGGAGCGGCGGTCCGTGTGGGCAGGCATGGGAGTTTCCTTTCGGGGAATGGACGAAAGCGTAGGCCTGTGGGAGAACGGGCGTCAACGTTTTCCACGTAATCTGTTTGCTCCCGGAGGCCCTGATGCTCGTCGAACGGGTGAAGTATGTGATCTGGGCCGCCGACATGGATCGGGCCGTGCGCTTCTACTGCACGC
>JBIIQL010000015.1:0-16151 GCA_044342095.1 Pirellulales bacterium | reverse complement strand
AGCAGGGCCTGGCTTGCCATCGACGCCGTTCTTGCCGTCGAGACCGTTCTTCCCATCCTTGCCCGGCGCACCGTCCTTCCCGTGAACGCCATCCTTCCCGGCGGCGCCCGCTGGGCCAGCCGGCCCACGCTCGCCGGCAGGGCCGGGCAAGCCTCGCTCCCCCTGCAGACCAGTGGCCCCAGCAATGCCACGATCGCCGGCGATCCCCTTTTCTCCCTTGGCGCCGTGAGTTCCGCCGCCGAGGCCGATGAGATTGGCAACGCTGGCGGCAAACCCCTTGCCGTGCCACAGGTTCAGATCCCGCCACTTCTCGAGGTCCTGATCCCACACCCAAAGCAGGCCGGCGTGCTCCTCGTACCAGGCATCGCCCACGGCTCCGTGGCGCGGCAGGCTGGTGTGGTCGTCAATCAATCCATGAACGGTCTTGATCGGGGGAAACTTCAACACGGACACGGAGTGACTCCTGTTTTCGAGAGAATGGTGGCAAGGCACGGCGTTGAAATCAGGGGGGCCAACAACGCAAGCACCCAAGCCCGCACAGCCCCCGCAATCCCCGGAAATTAACAATCTGGTCCGGGAAATCAACTGAAAAGATCGGCCAGCGTGGCCTGATCCGAAGCGGGGCAGAACCTGTCTGCAGAGGGGTTGCCCGGAGGGGCTACCAGCGACCCTCAACACCCAGGCCGCCGAGATCGGCGATCGGCAGGGGGACGACCCGCACCACCATCGAGTCAAAGTGCATTTCCGTCCGGCTGACGGCGACCGAACTGGCAAACGCCAGATACCAACCGAGGAACACCTGCGATGGATAGTGGGCGTTGTCGGTCATCCGGGAAAAGCCGACGAACGTCGAGCAGACGTAGAGCCCTCCCTTGGCCCAAGGATTCTCCACCATCTCGGCCGCCGCCAGGAACGGGATCGCCCCGATGAAGGCATGCCCGCTGACACCGTTGTTGTCGTTGAACATGTGCCACTGGCTGCCGTTCCCGTCGACGGGGCGTGATGCTCCGGTGGCGAGTTGAAGAACGTAGAGCGGCGGCGCCCCGACGACGAACATCCGCAGTGAACGCGAGCCCCATTCCCCGAGGATGTCCCCGGTGGGATTTCCCTCGAGGACGATCCCGGTGACCGCGGCGACGCCGAACACGGGAAGGGCATAACGCCCCTCGCCGATGTCCTTGCAGTTGAGGAAAAACGTCCCCACATCGGTCGGCTCGACCCCTTCCATCCACGCATTCTGCATGGTCGTGTCGAAGCCGGTGTTCGCCATCAGCGCGCCGGCGCCGAAAGCCGCTGTGAGGCAGACGAGGCTCTCGCAGGAGTAGAAGTTTCGGTAATCCTCGACCACCTTGTAGCCCGTCCGCGCCAGACGCGGATGGGCGCTGTGGGCCCAGGGGGGCTCACGACCCGCGACCCCATCGATTCCGTCGTCGGAGAGCCGGGGAAGGGGGTAGATCGGTTCGGCCGCCGGCGCCAGTCTGGCGACGAGCATCGTCGTCACATCCCGGCTCCCTGAGAGCGGCTGTTCGGTCTGCCATCCGCCGCTCAGTTCGACGCGCCCGGGCCCCGCCGGGGCATGGGCCTCGGCGATCGACTGCGTCTCGAGCATCGCCTCGATCCAGGCTCCAGCCGTGCCGGGAGAGTAGCGGACGATGAGTCGCTGCCGACGGGGCTGCGTGAGACTCGGACTGGTGGGGACCACCCCGGGCACCAGCGGCTCTGCCGGCGGCTCGACCCAGGCCGATTCGATGACTCCCTGCCCTGATGCCCGAGCCGCGAAGTCGGGTTCCACGACCCGTGTCAGCGGCCATTCGGCAGCCACAGCGGCCCGTGTCTCCCGCCACAATTCCTGCGGATCACTGGCGGGAATGAACATCCCCCCCGCTTCCATCGTCGCTGGAGAACGCTCCTCGGCCACGAGCGTCGCCTCTCCGGCACCACCAGCCAGGAGCAGCAGACACATCAAGGCCACGCCCCGGAACGGGCGGCAGCGGGCGCGATGGTGGACGAACGGGGGACTCATGGGGAAGCGAGTCTTTCAACCCCCGCGCGATCTGGCAAGCCTGGAATCGACACGGCCAGGGTCGTCGAGCGCCCTCGTCTGCTCAATCTCCCCCGTTCTCTCCTGACGGGCTTTCCCCACCCTCCTGCCCTCTTCTTTTATCCTTCACCCCCCTCGCCTCGTCCCCCCGTCCTTTTCCCTCAGCCCCGTCTTCGGCCGCGATGAAGACGTCGACCTGTTGCCCGACGAAGAGATGCTTCCCCCGGTCAGGAAGGCCGTCCCGGCGGGGCGAGCAGTCGTAGATCACCTGGAGAACGCGGGTGTCCACCCGCTCGGAGTTGTCCCCCGTGAGCGACTTCTTCGGTACCACGAACGGTTCGACGCGGACAAAGGCGAGCGTGTACTCGGTGCCTGCACTCCCCCGTGGCACCGCGCGGGCTGCGAAGGTCGGATCGAAGCGGTCGATCTCGAACTCGTCGATATCGACGCGGACATGGAGCCGGTCGACGTTTCCGACAACGACAAGCGGCTGTCCGGGCGGGGCACCGACAAACTCTCCGGGACGCACGTTGACCTGCAACACCTCGCCCGCCACGAGCGACCGGACCGTGAGCCGATCGACATCAACCTCCATCTTGGCGAGGTCGGCTTCCGCCTTGAGCACCGCGGCCCGCGACACGTCGCGGTCATAACTCCAAGACCCGGCCTCGCGGAGGGCAAGCTCCGCTTCGGCCTTCTGGAGCGCCGCGCGGGCGTAAGCGTCGGCCTCGCGCTTCTCGATCACGTCCTGCTCGGTGATCACCTGCTTGGCAAACAGATCCTCGGCCCTTCGCAGGGCATCGGCTGCCGCAATCCCGGCAGCCTTGGCTTCATTGACCGTGGCCACGAGTGGCGGAATCGTCTCCCGACGAGGCTCCGCCTCGAGGCGGATCAGTTCGGCCTTGGCCTGCGACACCGCGGCCTTCCGCACCTCCCGTTCTCCGCGGAGATCCCGGTCGTCGAGTCGGAACAACGGCGTCCCCGCCTCGACCCTGTCACCGACCTTCACGAGCACCTCGACGACGACGCCGGGCGTCGCAGAACCGACGGCGATGTTCTCGGACTGTGCCTCGACGATTCCGGAGCAGGCGAGGGTGGCGGCAAAAGGGCTCCTCGGCGGCTTGGCCGGCGGGGGAGGCGAAGGCTCCATCCGTCGCGTCGTCCACACGAACCAGCCGGCGAACGCCGCCAGCGTCAAGGCCGCCAGGGGAAGACCGATCTGCGTCGCCAGATCGGCGAAGCTCCTCGGGCGCTCGAGACGCTGCTGGACGGGTGCGGACGGCGAAGCGCCCGCGGCGGAAGGCTCGGTCTCGTTCATGGATTCCATCCTAGGTGTGCTGTGTGGGCGCACCAACCTCCCCGCTTCTCCGTGCCTCGGTCGACACGATCTGTCCGTCCTCCATCGTCGCGATCCGGTCGGCATACGGGTAGACCCGCTGATCGTGGGTGACGACGATCACGACCCGGTCTGGCTGGACGGCGATCCCGGCGATCAGTTCCATGGTGATCCGACCGTTCTCGGCATCGAGGGCACTGGTCGGCTCGTCGCAGATGAGAAGCCGGGGCTCATGGACGAGCGCCCGGGCGATCGCCACGCGCTGCTGCTGGCCGCCGGAGAGTTCGCTCGGCAGATTCGTCAACCGGCTGCCGAGGCCGAGCCGGTCGAGCAGGGCCGCCGCCGCGGGGAGAGCCCTCCGCCGCGACCAGCCGGCGATGATCAACGGTACCGCGGCATTCTCCACGGCCGTGAGGGCAGGGAGAAGATTGAAGGACTGGAAGATGAAGCCGACGTTCGCTCGGCGGAACCGCACCCGCGCCGCCGGGGCCATGGAGACCAGATCCTGTCCGAGAACCTTCACCTCCCCGGCGGTGGGCTGGAGCGTGCCGGCGATGATCGAGACGAGCGTCGTCTTCCCGCAGCCACTGGGGCCGACGAGCATGAGCAACTCGCCGTGAGGGATGTCGAGATCGACGCCGCGCAGCGCCCGCGCCACCGCATCACCGGAGCCGAAGTCGCGCGTCACGCCGCGGACTTCAACGGCGGGTGATCGGGGAGTGGACGAGGACATCGGGATTCAGCCGTGGAGGCAAGGACGGGGATCAGCCCCGGAACACGATCGCCGGATCGACGACGAACACCCGGCGGATCGAGAGGACGCTCGCCAGAAGCACGATCAGAAAGACCGCCACGCCGGTGATCACGAGCACCTGCCAGGGCATGTAGAACGAGAGCTTCGACAACGATCGCGTTGCCCATCCGAACAGCGCCGCAAGGCCGATGCCGACGCCCAGCCCGACGACGCCCACGTGTAGGGCCTGGGCGAGGACCATGAGGAGGATCGTCCCGTTGCTGGTCCCCATTGCCTTGAGGGCGCCGAACTGACGGAGATTCTCCACGATGAACAGGTAGAACGTCTGCCCAGCGATGGCCGTACCAACGAGAAACCCGAGCCCCACGGTGATTCCGAAATTGATCGGGATCCCGGTATTGAGCAGATAGTAGCGGATCGTCTTGGAGAGGAAGGCATCGCGCGAGAGCGCCTGGAGCCCGGTCTGGGCGCCGATCCGCGTCGCCAACTCCGCCGGAGCGATGCCGGGGACCGGTTCGGCGAGGACGAACGACAGCACCTTGCGCTCCGGCGGCGCGAACCGGACGGCCTGGGAGTACCGCGTGTAGACCACCGGAAAGCTCTGGAACGTCTTGCGGGCCTTGGCGAGGCCGACGATCACCGCCCGCCGGTCGTTCATCTCGATGATCCGCCCCTGCCTGAACGGCTCGTCAGGCCAGAGCTTCCGGTAGCCGACGACGTCCATGATCACCGCGTCAGGGGAACGGAGATCGTCAATGTTCCCTTCGATCATGGTGAGCGGGGCGCCGACGAACGTGGCGTCGTCGAGGCCGAGGAGGATCACCTGTTCATAGGAACCACCTTCGAGGCGGGCCCGGGCGATCCCCTTGTAGAGTCGGACGGCCCAGTCGACGCCCGGCACGCCCCGCACCCGATAGAGGTGGGTGTCGGCCATCGGCTTGACGTCGTCGACATACCTGACCTTCGGATCCATCACCCACACGCCCGCCCCCTCGACATCGAGGATCTGGCTGACCGTCAGGGCCATCAAGCCGCAGAAGATCGACGACTGTTGGGCGATGAGGAGCGCGGCGAAGGCGACACCGAACACGATGCCGAGGTACTTGGCACGATTGCCGATCAGCATTTTCCAGGCGATCCAGAGCATGGGGTGGATTGTACTCCGCCGGTAGGGCCGCACGGGATCACCCCGGCATCATGGCGGAACGTGCCACAGCCGGTCCTTCCCTTCCGAGGCCGCGTTCCACCGGGAGGCTGTGGTATCCTGCGACCCCGCACCACAAGCAGGTATCCACGTGCCAGGGCAGGCCGCCCCCCCACCCTCCGATCCGCCCGGTCCGTCGGCAGTTGAACCTCTGCCGACCGATCCCCGCATCTCCGCGGTGCTCGCGCGCTGGTGGGGCTTCGATCAACTCCGCCCGCTCCAATCGGAGGCGATCGCGGCGGCCCTCGACGGCCACGACTCGGTCGTCGTCATGCCCACCGGTGGGGGGAAGAGCCTCTGCTACCAGCTTCCACCGCTGGTCGGAGAAACCACCGACGTCGTTGTCTCGCCGCTGGTGGCGCTGATGAAGGATCAGGTCGACGCCCTCGAGGCGATCGGCTATCCCGCGGCCGCCCTCCACTCGCAGATGTCGCAGGAGGAGCGGACGAACGTCCGAGACCGGCTCGCCGCGGGGGAGTTGCGACTCCTGTTCACCGCCCCGGAGCGGCTCGTCAACAGCGGGCTCCTCGACCTCCTCGCCCGCGTCGGCGTGAAACGGTTCGCGATCGACGAGGCCCATTGCATCAGCCAGTGGGGCCACGACTTCCGCCCCGAATACAGGCAGCTGGCCCTGCTCCGCGACCGCTTCCCCTCCGCGAGCGTCCACGCCTTCACCGCCACCGCCACGCCGCGCGTCCGGGCCGACATTGCCGCCCAACTCCACCTCCGCTCGCCGCGGATCCTCCTCGGGACGTTCGACCGGCCAAATCTCTGCTACCGAGTCGTCCCGCGCACCGACCGGATCTCGCAGACCCTGTCCATCCTCGGCCGACACCGTGGCGAAGCCTCGATCGTCTACTGCATCTCGCGGAAGGAGACCGAGCAACTCGCCACCCGACTCGCCGCCGAGGGGATCCTCGCCAAGCCCTACCACGCGGGGCTCGATCCGACCAAGCGGCGACGCACCCAGGAAGCCTTCGCCCGGGAGACGATCGACGTCGTCGTCGCGACCGTCGCCTTCGGCATGGGGATCGACCGCTCCGACGTCCGCCTCGTCCTTCACACCTCGCTTCCCAAGAGCCTCGAGGCCTACCAGCAGGAGACGGGGCGGGCCGGCCGCGACGGCCTGGCGGCCGAGTGCGTCCTCCTCTACTCCTCCGCCGACGTCTTCAGCTGGGAATCGCTCGTCCGGAAGAGCGCCGGCGAGTCGGACCTCGACCCCGACGAGCAGGAGCGGCTGATCGCCGGACAGCTCGAGCACCTCCATGCGATGCGCCGGTATGCCCAGGCCGCACGCTGCCGACATGCGGCGCTCTCTGAGTATTTCGGTCAGGCCTACGGCGCCGAGCCCTGTGGGGCGTGCGACGTCTGCCTCGGCGAGACGGAGAGCCTGCCCGATTCGACCGTCATGGCCCAGAAGCTGATCTCCTGCGTCGCTCGGGTCGGCGAGCGGTTCGGAGTCCGCCACGTCTGCGAGGTCCTCCGCGGAGCGAAGACCGACGGCATCGTCCGCCACGGCCATGACCGGCTCTCGACGTTCGGATTACTCACCTCGATCGATCAGCGAACCGCCGAGAACCTCGTCCATCAACTCCTCGATCAGGGCCTCCTCGACCGCAGCCCGGGGGACCGGCCGGTGGTGTTGCTCAATGCCCTCTCCTGGGAGGTGATGCGAGGACAGCGGCCGGTGGTGCTCCTCGAACCGCGTTCCGGGAGGGCCAAGGCCTCGAAGGCCGACGCCGACGACTGGCAGGGGGTCGACCGCGATCTCTTCGAGCGGCTCCGGTCCTGGCGGCGACGGATCGCCGAGGCCCGCGGCAAGCCGGCCTGGACGATCCTCGACGACAAGGCCCTGCGCGGCATCGCCCGCGACAAGCCGACGAGCCCGGCGGCCCTGTTGCGGGTGAAGGGGATCGGCGAGAAGCGCCTGGCCGACTTCGGGGACGCGCTCCTCGATCTCGTCGCCGGAAAGCCCGTCTGAAAGGCCCTCTTCGGCCCCTCAGGAAGCGATCCAGGAAGGCGCTCTCGGCGATCGGGATGCGGCCTGTCACACTTGAAATGATGGGAAGCCCGATCCGCACGCTCGTCGCCGCCGCCGCCTCGCGGATCGGCTATTTCGCGTCGAAGCGCACGCCGCTTACCGACCTCCGCCGGGTTGCCGATCTCCTCCGGCCGGTCGACGCCGGCCGGGGGCTCGTCCGGATCGGCGCCGAAGGTGACGGCGGCTATCTCCTTCCCGACGACCTCGATCGTATCGCCGCCTGTTTCTCCCCCGGCGTTGACCGGCAGGCGACCTTCGAGAACGCGTTGGCTGAGCGCGGCATCGGCTCCCACCTCGCCGATCGCTCCGTCGCCGCCCCGCCCCCCGGCTGTGCGCCCCTGAGCTTCGAGCCTGTCTTCCTCGGGACTTTCGACGGCGAGGGGACGACGACACTTCAAAGCTGGGTGGAGCGCCGCGCCCCGGACCACACCGGTGACCTGCTCCTCCAGATGGACATCGAAGGGGCCGAGTACGGCGTCATCGACAACACCGATCGTGCCGTGCTCCGCCGGTTCCGAATCCTCGTCGTCGAGTTTCATCACCTCGACGCGATCGGCCAGCCCTTCGTCTGCCGCCGCATCGGTGAGGCGATCGAGAAACTGCGGCTCGATTTCCTCCCTGTCCACCTCCATCCCAACAACTACGCCGGGATCGTCAGGATCGGGGGATTTCCGGTGCCACCCCTCCTCGAGGTTACCTTCCTGCGGAGGGATCGCTGCCTGTCGGCACGGCCGCGGTCCGACTTCCCCCATCCCCTCGACTGCGACAACGTGCCCCGGAAGCGTCCGGCCTTGCTGCCGCGGGAATGGTACGCCTGACCGACGGGCCGAAGGCGGATCAGCCTTCGCCGAGGTAAGCCTCGCGGACGCGCCGATCACCGGCGAGATCCTTCCCCGGCCCGGTGAGGATGATCCTGCCGGTCTCGAGGACATAGCCCCGGTCGGCGAGTTTGAGCGCCGCCCGGGCGTTCTGTTCGACGAGCACGACGGCGATTCCCCGCTTCGCGAGGCTGGCGATGACCTCGAAGATCTTCTGCACGATCAGCGGGGCGAGGCCCAGCGACGGCTCGTCGAGGAGGAGGAGCTTCGGCCGGCCGATGAGGGCTCGGGCGAGCGCCAGCATCTGTTGCTCGCCGCCGGAGAGCGTTCCTCCCATCTGGCTCATCCGCGAGCCGAGGACGGGAAACAGGCTGCAGGCTTCCTCGATGTCACGGGCCACGGTCGCCCGATCGGTCTGCGTGAAGCCGCCGAGTTGGAGATTCTCCCGCACCGACAGCCGCGGGAAGATCCGCCGTCCCTCCGGCGCATGGCCGATGCCGAGCTTGGCGATCGCGTGGGTAGGGAGCCCGACGATCGGCCGGCCTTCGAACGAGATCGCCCCGCGGCGGGTCGGCACGACCCCGGAGATCGCCATGAGGAGGGTCGTCTTCCCGGCGCCGTTGGCGCCGATGATGGCCACGGCCTCCCCCTCGGCGACCTCGATCGACACGCCGTCGAGCGCCCGGATCGGGCCATAGCCTGCCTCGAGTTCATTCACTTCCAGGATCGGCATCGCCCTCTCCCCCAATGCCCCGCAGCGGCCGCGGGTTTGTTTTCAACCCTCGCCGCCGAGGTAGGCCTCGATCACCTTCTCGTCGCGACGCACCTCGGCCGGGGTGCCCTCCGCGATCTTCGTGCCGTGATCGAGGACGGCGATCCGGTCGCTGACCCGCATCACGACGTTCATGTGGTGTTCGATGAGGAGCACCGTGACGCCCCGATCTCGAATCCGCTCGACGAGCCCGGCCAGATCTCCCGCCTCGCTCGGATTCATTCCCGCGGCAGGCTCGTCGAGGAGGATGAGTTTCGCGCCGGTGGCCAGGGCGCGAGCGATCTCGAGGCGACGCTGGTCGCCGTAGGGGAGTTCCCCGGCGATCCGGTTGGCGTCGCCGGAGAGGCCGACGAAGTCGAGCGCCGCCACCGCCTGGCGCCTCGCCTCGGCTTCGTCCCGGCGGTTCTTTGGGGTTCGCAAGAGCATCGAGAACACGCCCCCGGGGATCGTCCGGTCGAGCCCCACGAGCACGTTCTCGAGAACGCTCATGCTCGAGAACAGACGGATGTTCTGGAAGGTGCGGGAGATGCCGGCCCGCGCCACAACATGGGGCGAACGCCGGCCGCGCTGCCAGACGGCGAGCGTGCCGGCGGTGCCGAGAAGGAGCCCCGAGAGCAGACCGAGCCAGCCCCGCCAGCGGATGCGGCTCTTGCCTCCCGCGAGGCGGTCGAGGACCTCCTCCTTCACCGGCGGGAGTTCGACCAGCGGCGCGGCGCCGTCGTCGCGCTGGTTGAGATCGGTGGCATCGGGGACGGTGCCCGGGCCGGTGCGCCGGGCGGTGACCTTCGCCTGGAGGGCGTCGCGGACGAGCTTCGCCTCCCCCAGGTCGCGTTTGATCGCCAGCACGTCACTGCCGTCGGCGCTCACCACGCGCCACTTGCCCGCAATCTGGTCTTGGGCAAACTCGGAGCGGAAGTAGCCGCGGAGACGTTCCATCGCCCCCGACATCGTGAACGGCTCGCCGGTGATCATCCCCCGCTTCACGACCGCCATCCAGAGCCGATCGACGTCGACCGCCGCGGCGGCGAAGAGCAGACCGGTAAGGAGGCCCACGGCGAGCGCCCGGAGGATCGTCCCCGGCGTAAAGGCCCGCTCGAGGCGCTTCCCACGGAACCGCACCGATCCCGACGACGGCGTGTAGATGCCGCTGACGCAATTGAAGGCGGTGGTCTTGCCGGCGCCGTTGGGACCAATGAGGGAGACGATGCTCCCCTCGGGGACATCGAGATCGAGCTCCGAGACAGCGACGAGGCCGCCGAAGCGCACGGTCACCCGGTCGACATGGAGCAGGGGCGTCGCGCCGGGGCCTGCGTTGTCCTTCATGATCCGCTTCCCCCTTCGTGGAGCTCGGCCGCCAGACGCCGCGACGGGATCAGCCCTTCCGGCCGATACCGCATCACGAGCACCAGCGCCACGCCGAAGATCGCCAGTCGCCACCCGCTGAAGGAGAGATAGCTCAGCCCCTTGGGATTGACGTTCATCTGCTGGATCCACGAATCGGCCCACGGCGCGAGAACCGTGTCGAAGCCGACGAGGATCGCCACGCCGAGGATGGTGCCGGGAATGCTCCCCAGGCCCCCGAGAATCACGGCGCAGAGGACCATGATCGAGCGGTTGAAGTCGTAGGCGTTGGGATCGGCAGTCGTCGAGAGGCTCGCCGCGTACAGACATCCGGCCAGCCCCGCGACGGCCGACGACATCGCGAACGCCGCCAGCTTCACCTTCGTCGCGGAGATCCCCATCGCCTGCGCGGCGAGCTCGTCTTCGCGGACGGCGACGAGCGCCCGGCCGAGGCGGGAGTTTTCCAGCCGCCGCATGCCGAGGACGACTGCGGCAAGTGAGAGGAGCGCGAGGTAGTAGAACCAGCGCGGGTCGATGGCGAACTCCTTGCCCAGGTCGACACCTGAGAGCGTCACCCCGGCGCCCGGCGGCGGGACGGGGTTGAGCCCCTTCATGCCGCCGGTGATCTGTTCGAGATTTCGCAGCGTCACCTTGACCACCTCGCCGAAGCCGAGCGTCACGATCGCCAGATAATCGCCGCGGAGTCGGAGCGTCGGGGCGCCGAGGGCAAGCCCGGTGCCGGCGGTGACGAGCACGGCGATGACGGCCGCGGCGAGAAACCCGATCTGGAACGGATACATCGGCACGGTGAGGATCGCGAGGACGTACGCCCCGATCCCGAAGAACGACGCGATGCCGAGGTGGACGAGCCCCGTGTAACCCACCATCACGTTGAGGGCCAGCGCCAGGATGCAGTAGATGAAGAGATTCGTCACCTGCCCGCCGAGCGCGCCGCCGAGGGCCGGGATCACCAGCGGCGCGACCGCCAGCACGGCGAGCGTCACCAACTCCCAACGCTGCGCGAAGAATCCCCAGGGGCCGTCGGGAGAGGCCGGAGGGGGAGAGGTTCTGGGGGCTTGGTTGGTGGCCACGGCGTCTACACCTTCTCCTTCACCCGGCGGCCGAGAAGGCCCTCGGGACGGAAGACGAGGATCACGATCAGGATCGCGAACACGATCGCCCCGGTCCACCGCTCGCCGACGTAGGCGCTGGCCAGCGCCCGCACCAGGCCGATGACGAGCCCGCCGAGGACGGCGCCGGGGATGCTGCCGATCCCGCCGAGCACGGCGGCAGTGAAGGCATAGAGGCCGTTTTGGAACCCCATCTGGAAGCCGATGGTATTGATGTACAGGCCGTAGATCACGCTCGCCGCGCCGCCGAGAAAGCCGCCGATGAAGAACGTGGCGGCGATCACCCGGTCGACGTCGACGCCGACGAGGGCCGCGGCCGTCGGATCCTGCGACACGGCGCGCATCGCTTTGCCGAGCTTCGTTCCCTTCACGAGCACCGAGAGGGCCACCATGAGCGGCCCGACGATGAGGACGACGAGAAGATCCTTCCAGGTGAACTGGAGGGCGTCGTTGTGAAGGAGGTTCGTCGAGGGGAGGAGCTCCGGAAACGACTTGTCGGCCGGCCCGAGCCAGAACAGGCCGACGTTCATGAAGATGAACGACACGCCGATCGCCGACACCAGGGGGGCGAGCTTGGGGGCGTTGCGGAGCGGCTTGTACACGATCCGGTCGACTGCGACGTTGAGGAGGCCGCAAAACAGCCCACAGAGGAGCACGAGCCCCCCGATCCCCACCCAGGTCGTCGCCGGCCCGGCGGCCGTCATGCCGAGGGCACCGACGAGCGACAGGGCCAGGCAGGCCCCGAGCATGATCAGATCGCCATGGGCGAAATTGATCAGGCCGATGATCCCGTAGACCATCGTGTACCCCAGCGCCACCAGCGCGATGAGCGCGCCGTTGGTGAGGCCGATGAGGCACTGTTGGAGGAGGAACTGGACGGACACGCGGGTGGATTCCAAAGAAGGATCGGACCGGTGGTCAGGGAGGCCCGCCAGACGGGGCATCGGCCGGGGGAGGCACGTTCCCGGCGGGAGTGGCGACGAGATCGGCCTCGTCGAGGATCTCCTCGAACACGAAGCGTCCCCCCTTCACGACGTTGACGGTGAGCGTGCGGAGAGTCGTGTCGCCGTTCTCGTCGAAGCCCCAGTGGCCGAGGGCGCCGTCGAAGTCGCGGATCGCCAGGGCGGCGTCGCAGATCGCGCGGCGGTCCTTGCTGCCGGCAGTGGCAATCGCTTCGATCGCCACCCGGGCGGCCTCGTAGCCGTAGACGGCGTAGGCCTCGGGAAGCTCGCCGTACTTTGCCCGATAGCGCTCGACGAACTCGCCCCCCTTGCCGGTGAGTTTCTCCGGCGGGAGCCCGCCGAAGGTGACGAAGCACCGCCCCTCGAGATTCGTGGCCCCGGCCGAATCGATGAACACTTGCTCGAGGCAGCCGTCAGGCACCATGAGATCCGCACCGATGCCAGCCGCGGCCATGTCCTTGGCCAGTTGCCCGCCCTTGCTCTGCGTCGTACCGCCGAAGTAGACGAGATCGGGCTTCGTCGCCTTGATGCTCGCCATCAGCGATTTGAACTCCTGCGCCTTGGCATCGATCGAATCGTGACCGAGGACCTCGATCCCGAGTTCGCGGCAGCGCTCTTCGAAGAGGTCGGCGATTCCCTTCCCGTAGACCTCGTTGTCGTCGAGGATGTAGGCGTTCTTGACGCCTCGCCGGAAGGCCCAGTCGGCCGCCATCGGCCCCTGGAGGTCGTCGGCGGGAACGACGCGGGCGTAGTTCCGCCGCCCGGTGGGACGGTAGACCTCCGGCTCACCCGGCACACCGAGGCCCGGCTTCGTCAGCCCCACGGCCGTATTCGCCGGCGACACCATGAGCAAGTCGCCGAGGTTGAGGATCGGCATCGACACCTTCGCCGCCCCGGAATTGAACGTGCCGATGTAGGCGCAGACGTCGGGATCCTGGAGCGCGCGGCGGGCGTTGGCCGCTTCAGCCTCGCTCGTCCACTGTCCAGCGGCGGCGGTCGAGTCGTCGAGATCGAGATACTCGATGCGGAAGGGACCCACCTTCCCACCGGCCTCGTCGATCGCCATCCGGATGCCACGGACGAGCGTGTCGGACTGGTGCTTCGCCGATCCGGTCCGGGGCAGGCTGCTGACGATCTTGACCAGATTCGGATCGGCCGGGCGGCAGCCGACGCCGCCGCTGCTGACGGCGAGCAGCGGCAGCAGACCGGCGAGGCGGAGAAGGAGACGGCGGCCGGACCGGGCGGTTGGATTCATGCGACGAATGTAGAACCGACGTTTTCCGGCCGCAACGGGCCACCCGCCGATCCGCCGCCACGGCAGGCCCCGGGGGGCGTCATTGGCGAACCATCCGCCAGGCCCGATGGATTCGTTCATTGCGGAAATCCTCGGGGATCGTGCGGTTGGTGATCTCGCGGAAGCTGAAGTCGGCCGCGAGCGTGGCCTCCGCCAGGTGGAAGCGGCGGAAGTTCGTGGAAAAGTAAACGATACCGCCTGGGGTGAGATTGCGGGCCACGAGGGCGAGCAACTCGGCATGATCGCGCTCGACATCCCATGGCACTTCGCTCCGGGCCGACCGGGAGAAGGTGGGAGGATCGACGACGACCAGATCGAACGGGGGCTCGCCGCGGCGGGCCCGGTGCTCGAGGAAAGCGCGGGCATCGTCGCGCACGATCCGGTGGCGGCCGGCATCTTTGAAGCCGTTGATGGCGAGGTTCGTGCGCGTCCAGTCGAGATAGGTGTTGGAGAGATCGACGCTCACGGTATCGGTCGCGCCGCCGGCCGCCGCGTAGACCGAGAAGCTGCCGGTGTAGGAAAAGAGGTTGAGCATCCGTCTTCCCGCCGCCTCGTCCCGGACCATCCCGCGCGTGAGACGATGGTCGAGGAACAGCCCGGTGTCGAGGTAGTCGGAGAGGTTGACCTCGAACGACAGCCCCCCCTCCTTCACCTGGAGGAGCGCCTCGCGGCCATCGACCTTCTCGTACTGTCCCCCTTCACGCTGCCGGCGGCGGACCTTGAGGAACGTGCGGTCGTGGGGAACGCCGAGCTCCGCGGCGGCCGCCTCGATCATCCGGTCGAGCCAGACTTCGTGCTCGATGTCGGTGCGGTCGTGAGGACGTTCATACTCGGCGGCATGAAGCCAGCCGGCGTACCAATCGATGACCAGCGGCACCTCGGGGATGTCACGGTCGTAGATCCGGAAGGCATCGGTGCCGATCCGCCGCGCCCATTTGGAAAGATGCTTGAAGCGTTTGGCGAGACGCCGGCGGAAGTCGCCGATCTGGTCTTCGACGGGCCTTCCGCCGCTCCGCGGCGGGCCCGCGGCCGCCGGCGTCAGCCTGCCGACGGCGGCGGGGGCGGACTCGTCGACGACCTCCCGTGCTCCATTCGACGCGAAGGGCCCCTCCACGTCGCGCGACAAGCCGGCCGAAGCCGGAGGCCGCTCGGTCTCCGGCGGCAGCTGTGGACGCTCACGGATCTCCACCTCGAGGAGGCGGCAGGCGATCGGGCCGTTGGGCAGATAGACGCGGTGGGTGGGGCGGAGCCCGAGATAGCCGGCCACCGGCGTGTCGGGGGCGAGGATCGCCGCGCGCCATCCGCCACCGGCGCGCACGAGCCAGTCGCCGATGCGGCGAAAGAGCGCCCCGGCCCGGGGCAACGCGAGCCGCTCGCCGTACGGGGGATTGGTGACGATCAGGCCGCTCCCGCCGACCGGCACCGCCTGTTCGAAATGCTTTTGCTCGATCGAGATCGCCGCCGACACGCCCGCCGCCTCGGCACACAATCCCGTCGCTTCGACGGCTTTGGGGTCGAGATCGCTCGCCTGAAAGCTGCCGGGGGGAACGATGACTCGGGCCTCGAGGTCGGCGACAAGCCGGGTGGCCAGATCGCGGTCGCAATCGCGGAACCGGAAGAATCCATGCCCCTTGCGACGGGCCCGCCACAGCCCGGGCGCCATCCCGGCGGCGATCGTCGCCGCTTCGACGACGAACGTCCCCGAGCCACACATCGGATCGAGGAGCGGCTCGCCCGGGGTCCACCCGGTGATGGCGAGGATCCCGGCGGCGAGGACCTCCGAGAGGGGAGCGTCGACCTCCCCGGTCCGCCAGCCTCGCTGATGGAGCGACTTGCCGGCGGCGTCGCGGAAGATTGTCGCGGTATCGCCGACGAGGTGGAGCGCGAGGCGGAGCGTCGCGCCGCGCAGTTCCACACTCGGTCGTCTGCCGCTCGGCGTGCGAAGCTGATCGACAACCGCGTCCTTGACGATCTGGGCGGCGTAGAGCGAATGATTGAGGAAGGTGTCGTGGATCGCCGCGTCGACGCGGAGCGTATCGGAGACCTTCAACTGCTCGCGCCAGTCGACCTGTTCCATGGCGGCGTAGAGTGCCTCGGGGCTCTCCACCCGGAATCGGCCGAGGGGCTCGAGGACGCGGATCGCGGTCCGGCTCTCGAGGACGGCCCGATAAAGCGTCTCCTTCTCTTTCCCGGGCGCCGCAGAAAACTCGATCGTCCGTCGGCCGATTCGCAGGTCGGTGGCGCCGACCCCCTCGAGTTCCCGCGCGAGGACCCATTCGAGCCCCTCGAGCGTCCGCGCCGTCATCCGCGGCGGCTCGTCGGCGATCGGCGCCGGGAGCGGGCGGGGAACGGGATGAACGGGGGGGAACGAGGCGGGCATGGGGGAGCACTCGGGCCGCGGGCCGGAAGGGGACGGACCGCCCAGCATACCCCGCCGGTGTCGGGGCCTCAGAAATCC
>JBIIQL010000010.1:0-17792 GCA_044342095.1 Pirellulales bacterium | reverse complement strand
CGGGGTTTTTGTCCACCGCGGCCCGCATTGGTTTCGCAAGCTCCAGTGGTCCCTTGCCGACCGGCTCCTCATCGATCCCTTTATCGGCCGCTGGCTCAATCCCTTCCGCGCCTCCCTCGGCCTGCCGCCGGCCCGCGGGCTGTTTCGCGACTGGATCCATTCGCCCCTGCGAACCCTCGGGCTTTTTCCTGAATGGTTCGCTGAGCCCAAGCCCGAGTGGCCGCGGCAGGTGCGGCTCACCGGCTTTCCCCTCTACAGCGAGGAGGGGGTGAGCGATGCCGACGACCAGATGAAAGCTTGGTTGAACGAGGGCTCGCCCCCGATCCTCTTCACCCCCGGCAGCGCCCATCTCCACGGCCACGAGTTTTTCGCTGCCGCGGCTGACGCCTGCCGACGGCTCGAGGTACGGGGGCTGCTCCTCACTCGCTTTCCCGATCAGGTGCCGGCCGAGCTCCCGGCAGGAGTGCGGCACGCCGCGTTCGTTCCCTTCCGCTGGCTTGTGCCGCGCTCGGCGGCGCTCGTCCATCACGGCGGTATCGGCACCCTCTCGCAGGGGCTTGCCGGGGGCGTGCCGCAGATCGTGATGCCGATGGGGTTCGACCAATTCGACAACGCCGCCCGGATCGAGCGGCTCGGTGTCGGCGCGGCGCTCGCCCGGAACGCATTCCGCGGCCCGGCGCTGGCGAGCCTCCTCGGGAAGCTCCTTTCGGATCAGGCCGTCGCCGACCGCTGCCGCGCCGTGGCGGGCCGCTTCGCCGACGCCGACGGGATCGCCACCGCAGCCGACGAAGTCGAGGCCGCAGGCCGGTGACCGTCAGGCTCCGGGGCTCCCCTCGCCGGCCATCGCCGGCCGGGGGAAGGCCTCGAGTTGCCGCATGCTCGTCTTGCCAACGGCCACGTCGAGGAGCCGCCCGAAGCGGCGGAAGACGCTCTCCTGCCGGTAGGGGATGCCATGCTTCTCACACAGCGCCTTCACCTCCGGCTGGATGCGGGAGTATTGCCGCATCGGCAGATCGGGGAAGAGGTGGTGCTCGATCTGGTAGTTGAGCCAGCAGCTCATGTAGTCGGTGAATTCCCCGCCGCAATGGTAGTTCGCCGAGCCCATCACCTGGGTCACATAAAACTCCTCCTTGCGGTCGTAGTGGAAAGAGAAGCGGTAGAGGTCGTCGGCGGTGTGATTGGGGGCGATCACGAGGAAGGAGTGGACGTTGGTGATCGCCTCGGCGAGGAGCTTGTTGAGAAGCACGTACCAGGCCGCGGTCGTTCCCAGGGGAAGGAAGGCCAGCGGCACGAGCCCGAAGTGGACGATCCCATACGGCAGGTAACAACTCAGCCACAACCGCCGCACCGACCGACGGCGGAAGTCGACGAGACTGCGGATCGTCAGACGGGTGATGTGCTCGTGCCGCAACCGCTTCCGGCTGTCGGGGTCGAGCACGCTCAGCGAATTGGGGGCGTAGTAGACGATCTTCCAGGTGCATGCCAGGACGGCGATCAGGGAGAGTTTCATCCAGATCGGCAGGCGCACGGCGCGGAGCGCTTCCATGTTCCGCTCGGCGACGTCCGGGTCGGCATCCTCGCCGGTGTGATAGTGGTGGAGGAAGTTGTGTTCGTGATCCCAGGCTGCCGGGAGGAGCCAGTCGAACCAGTCGACAAACCGCCGCCAGCCGCGGGCGAACACCTTGCTCGTGTACCGGGCTGGGATCCCTGGCACGCGGTCGTAGCCGCGGTGAGTGATGTGATGCGCGAGCAGCCAGCGGGTGATTTGCCCGAGGCTCAGGGCGAAGGCCGTGAGGGGATTGGGGAACACCCAGGCGGTGGAATACCCGAGCAAGGTGGCGAGCTTGCCGTAGCGTTCGATCCGCCGCAGATGGGCGAAATCGGCCGGGCCGATCTGTCGGTAGGTGTCGGCCTTGAGCCGCTCGATGTCGGCGCAGAAACCGGCGACATCCATCCTTCCCAGGTCGCCAGGGGGCGCCGGTCGGGGAACGCGACGGTGGTGGTGGGGGGCTGCTTGGGTGGGGGCTGCTGTTGGAGTCATGGTTCTTTCGGGAGTTACGTGCCCCACGGGGGCGGCGTCAGTCGGCGCCGTCTCCGTCGATGAGTCCGCTCAATCCTGTGCCGGACGACGCCGGATGCCACACGTTCCAGGCACCTTGGCTGCGAAGCCGGCCATACTCCTCCCAGGAAGTCTCTGCCGCCACCGGCCAGGGGAGGGTGTTCGTTTCCGGGGCGTGAACGATCGAGAAGGAGATGTCTTTGCGCCTCCGCGAGCCCGGCTTGCTCTCGGAGACGACGGCGAGGAAATCGGACGGGAGGACGCCAGCCACGTCGGACGACCGCCACGTCGACGCGAAAGCGCAGCGGTAGAGCGGGGGCCGCGTCCGCGCCGCGGAGGCATTGGCGGCGGCCGTGATCGGCTGATCGGCGACGATCGCCGTCCGCATCGCCCCCTCCTCCATGAAGGGCAGAATCTCCCACGTCCAGCCGCTCGGAAACCCGGGTCTCGGGGCAGCGGGAAGCGCCTTGTTGGCATCGGCGTACATCTGCAGGCTGAGATTGATCTGCGCCTTGTGATTGACGCACACCGTCCGCTGAGACGACATCCGCACCGCGTGGATCGCCGGCATGAGCATCGAGATCATCATCCCGATGATCGCCAGGCAAACGAGCAACTCGACGAGCGATACGCCGCGGCGACGGCGGATGGAAACGGCGTGGAGGAAAAAACAGCCCATCGATCGGCTCCCGTCGGGGGACATCTCGTCACTTCCCCTCGATGCGCTCAAAGACGGTGAGGATTCTGCCGCTCCCCGCCCCGGCGGAGAAGTCGGCCGGACGGGGCCGCCCCGGTTCGGCGTGGCAGATCCTCCGGGTCTTCCCGGTGATTTCGTAGATTCCGTAGGTCATCTGGCCGGCATTGGCTCCCTTGGTGATCTTGAAGTCGATCGTCTTTGGCGTCACGGTCGGGTCGATCGTGCTCGTCCCCTCGGCGACGTCCTTCCCCTCGACGAGGAGCGTCCATTCGCCATCGCGGCCGTTGTCGATCGTGATCTTCTTGACATCGTCGGCCCCGACGGGGGTGCCGTTGACCTCAACCGAGATCGCCTGCCACGTCCCTTCGATCGCCAGGTGATCTTTCTTGATCGCCTCCTCCTTCGTGTCGGCCGCGGTCTGGGCCGGAGCGACGAGTGGGGCGAGGCAGAGGATCAAAGTGCCGATGACGCCGATGGCGTTGATGCCGGAAGCGCGAAGCGAGGTCGTGGTCATGGATTCCCCCGGAGAGCGAGATTTCGGATCGATGACGCACCACTGTAGCCAACCCACGGTGGGGCCGTGAGCCCTCCGTCTCAATCCAGCGGCGGTGGGCCGGCGGGGGCGAGCCCCGTCGAGCCCTTGAGGTGGCGAGGGACGAAGGGACAGTGGCGGCAACCGCTTCCGCAGCACTGGCCGCGGCGGCGGTGAAACGCCGCCGTAAAGACGACAAAGCCCTCCTCGACGGTGTAGTCGGGCTCGTCGGGGGACGCCGGCGGCGGGATTTCGTCGGACATGACGCAGGCGGCGTGCGGGGCAGCGGCGAAGGTCGTCGCGGCCAGCCCGGGAAACGGGCCGCGGGAGCCCTGGTAAAAAAGAAAAGGGCCCGTGGTTGGGGAAACCACGGGCCCAAGAGCGGCTATCGAGGTGTGGGTCTTTGGGGGGGAACAGCCGCTGAAGAGAAGCACTTGAGTTGTGGAGCAAGCTGCCTGCCGGCGCTCGCGACTTCCAAACTATAGCCGACCGGCGCCGCGGTGTCGAACGTTTTTTTCCGCAGAAAAGCGGGCATTCCCCCTCCTGGACCGATTTCTTGCAGGATTCTCACACTCCCGGCCTGGCCGGCCACGGTGGCGGCAGAAAGCCGGGCTCTTCGCCGGGGGGTGGCATGGCCGATACATTGGGCACATCCTGCCTGATTCATTGCCGCACCGCTCCGGAGCCCCGCCAATGGCCGCCCGTCCCGTCGATCCGTTCTCCGCCCGTGGCACGTTCGAGACCGGCTCCGGGCCGGCCACGCTCTACCGGTTGCGGGCACTCGACGACGCGGGGGTGACCAACACGTCACGGCTCCCCTACTCGATCCGGATGGTCCTCGAATCCCTCCTGCGGACCTGCGATGACTACGAGGTGACCGAGGCCGACGTCCGCGCCCTGGCGACCTGGAACGCTGCCAAGCCGGCGGAGTCGGAGATCCCCTTCAAGCCGGCGCGCGTCGTCCTTCAGGACTTCACCGGTGTCCCGTGCGTCGTCGATCTCGCCGCGATGCGCGCGGCGATGAAGCGCCTCGGGGGAGACCCGCGGAAGATCAATCCGCTCGTGCCGGTCGATCTCGTCATCGACCACTCCGTCCAGGTCGACCACTTCGGCACTCACCGGGCGCTCGAAGAGAACATCGCCATCGAGTTTGAACGCAACGCCGAGCGCTATGCTTTCCTTCGCTGGGGGCAGCAGGCGTTCCGGAACTTCCGCGTCGTCCCACCGGCGATCGGCATCGTCCATCAGGTGAATCTCGAATACCTCGCCGGCTGCGTGTTCCTCCGCGATGATCCGGCCGCCCACGGCGCCAAGGCGCTCCCCGTCGCCGTCCCCGACACGCTCGTCGGCACCGACAGCCACACGACGATGATCAACGGCCTCGGCGTCGTCGGCTGGGGCGTCGGCGGCATCGAGGCCGAGGCCGTGATGCTCGGCCAGGCGCTGTCGCTCCTCCTTCCGGAAGTGGTCGGGTTCGAACTGACGGGCCGGCTCCCGTCGGGCGCCACCGCCACCGATCTCGTCCTCACCGTCACGGAAATCCTCCGCAAGGCCGGCGTGGTGGGGAAGTTCGTCGAGTTTTACGGCCCGGGGCTCGCCGGGATGTCGCTCGCCGACCGGGCGACGATCGCCAACATGGCGCCGGAGTACGGCGCGACGATGGGATTTTTCCCGATCGACGACGAGACGCTCGCCTACCTCCGGCTCACCGGCCGCCCGCACGCGACCGTCGAACTCGTCGAGCGATACATGAAGGAGCAGGGACTGTTCCGCACCGCCTCCGCCCCGACGCCCGAGTTCACCTCGACGCTGTCCCTCGATCTCTCCACCGTCGTGCCCTGCCTCGCCGGCCCGAAGCGGCCGCAGGACCGGGTGGCGCTCGGGGCGGTCAAGAAGACGTTCGCCGAATCGCTCACCGCGCCGACGGCGAAGCGTGGCTTCGCGCTCGATGCCGCCGCCCTGGCGAAGACCGGCACCGTGAAGGAGAACGGCCACAGCTCCACGATCCATCACGGCGCCGTCGTCATCGCCGCGATCACCAGCTGCACCAACACGAGCAATCCGAGCGTGATGGTGGCCGCGGGGCTCGTGGCGCGGAAGGCGGTGGCCCGCGGGCTCACCGTGAAGCCGTGGGTGAAGACGAGCCTCGCGCCGGGATCGCGCGTCGTCACCGACTACCTCGAGAAGTCGGGCCTGGCCACCGACCTCGACAAGCTCGGCTTCGAGACCGTCGGCTACGGCTGCACGACCTGCATCGGCAATTCCGGGCCCCTTCCCGACCATGTCGCCAAGGGGGTGCAGGAGGGGGATCTCGTCGCTGCGGCCGTCCTCTCCGGCAACCGCAACTTCGAGGGGAGAGTGAATCCGCTCGTGAAGGCCAACTGGCTCGCCAGCCCGCCGCTGGTCGTCGCCTACGCCCTCGCCGGCACGACCGACATCGACCTCGACCATGAGCCGATCGGCACCGGATCCGATGGCGAGCCGGTCTATCTCCGCGAGATCTGGCCGACGGCCGAGGAGGTGCGGAAGACCGTCGAAGCGGCGGTCGAGCCGGCGCAGTTCCAGAAACGCTACGACAAGGTGTGGGAATCGAACCCGCGCTGGAACGCCGTACCGACGAGCACCGGCGAGCTCTACGACTGGGATGCGAAGAGCACCTACATCCAGGAGCCGCCGTTCCTCGCCGATCTGACGCACGAGCCGAAGCCGCCGCAGAGCGTGAAGGGGGCCCGCGTTCTCCTCGCCCTCGGCGACAGCGTCACCACCGACCACATCTCCCCCGCGGGGAGCATCGCCAAGGTGAGTCCGGCCGGTCATTATCTCGTCGAGCACGGCGTGCCCCCCGTCGACTTCAACAGTTACGGGGCCCGCCGTGGCAACGACCGGGTGATGACCCGGGGAACGTTCGCGAACATTCGCATCCGCAACCTCCTCGTCCCCGGCACCGAAGGGGGGGTGACGAGGCTCCTCCCCGGCACCGAGGTGATGCCGGTCTACGAAGCCGCGATGAATTACCGGGCCGCCGGAACGCCGCTGGTCGTCCTGGCCGGCACCGAATACGGCACCGGCAGCTCGCGGGACTGGGCCGCCAAGGGAACGATGCTCCTCGGCGTCCGCGCCGTCCTCGCGGCGAGCTTCGAGCGGATCCATCGCTCGAACCTCGTGGGGATGGGGGTACTGCCGCTGGTGCTCCCGAAGCCGTGGCAGGAACTCGGCCTCACCGGCGAGGAGACGTTCGACGTGCCGTTCGAGGGTCTCACCCCCAGAGCGACCGTCGAGGTCGTGGCGACGCGGCCCGATGGCTCGAAGCTCGCGATTTCATGCCTCGCGCGGATCGACACGCCGGTGGAGCTCGACCAGTTCCGCTCCGGCGGGATCCTGCCGTTCGTGCTCCGAAAATTGCTCGCCACCTGAGCGGCGGACTGCCGAAGTGCGAGCCGCACCACCGCAAGGGCTCCGCGATCGGCGTGACCGCTTCGATTGGCATTCGTTCCGTCACGCGCACGGATTCCCACGGGCCGCTTTCACCCGGGCGCCGCTGCTTTTTCGCCGCGCGTCGAGGCGCCGTCGCCATGGACACACCGCGCGGCGGGGGGAGGCGAAACGGAGCCATTCCTGTACAGTGCCTTCTGCCGTGTGGCGGACATGGCAGGCGGGGCGTGGGAGACGCGCCGTCGATGGCGTCGGAGGGAATCCGACGTGCAGGGACGCGACGCGTCCGCCCGCGTGGGGAGTGGAAGACCGTGGCAAGGGAGTTTTCGTCGCTCGGCGGCGGGCAGGGATGGGCGAGCGGCACGGCGTCGCTTCCGGGCACGGAGACCTTCGTCCGCTCCCGATCGAAGACCGCGATCACGCGACTGGTGCTCGAGGAGCTCGCCCGTATCCAGCCGCGCGGGCGGCGAGGGGGCCTTTCCGACCGTTCGACCCTGGCCGAGGCAGGCCTCGATGACTCGGCCTTCCTCGATGTCGTGGCCCGGATCGAGGGGCGCTATGAGATGCGCTTCCGTGACGAATGGCTCCGCGGCATCCGGACCTGCGGCGATCTCGTCGATTGCATCGCCCTCCACATGGTCGATGCCGGCGATCCAGACACGGCCTCCGAGCCACTGCCACCCGTCGCCGACCGCGCCGTCCGTCCGCGGATGACGCCTCCTCCTGCCGGCGCCGATCCCTTCCCCGAGATCGGCGTCCTCGAGGCGCGGCTCGAGGGGCTCGAGCAGGCCGGGCTCGTCAATCCCTTCCTCCGTGCCAACCAGCGCGTGCGCGGGCGGACGGCGCGGATCGGCGGCCGCGATGTGATCAGCTTCACGAGCTTCGACTACCTCGGGCTCACCGGCCATCCGGATGTGACGCGGGCGGCGAAGGAAGCCATCGACCGCTTCGGCTGCAGTGCCTCGGCGAGCCGGATGGTCGGCGGCAACAACACGCTCTTGGACGACCTCGACCGGGAGTTGGCGTCGTTCCTCGGCACCGAGCGGGCGACCGTGTTTCCCTGCGGCTACGGCACGAACGCCTCGGTCTTCAACCACCTCTTCAACGCCGAAGATCTGATCCTCTATGACGAGTTGGCCCACAACAGCATCGTCCAGGGGGCAGTCGCCTCGAAGGCGGGGAAGCGTTCCTTCCGCCACAATGACCACGACCAGCTCGACGGCCTCCTCCGCGATCTCCGCCCGAAGTATCGGCGCGTCGTCGTGGCGATCGAGGGGGTCTACAGCATGGATGGAGACTACCCCGATCTGCCCCGGTTCATCGAGGTCAAGCGCCGGCACGACGCGATGCTCTACGTCGACGAGGCCCATTCGGTGGGCACGATGGGGCCAGAGGGGCGCGGGATCTGCGACCACTTCGGCGTCGATCCTGGCGACGGGGATCTGTGGATGGGGACGATCAGCAAGGCCCTCGGCGCCGGCGGGGGCTACCTCGCCGGGAGCGAGCGACTCATCCGCTACCTCGGCTACACCACGCCGGCGTTCGTCTTCTCGACCGCCTGCTCGCCGCCGAACGTCGCGGCGGCCCTCGAGGGGCTCAAAGTCATCCAGCGTGAGCCGTGGCGCGTGACGAGGCTCCGGGAGCGGTCGGAGTTGTTCCTCAAGCTCGCCGCCGACTGCGATCTCGACACCGGCGCCAGTGCCGACACGCCCGTCATCCCCGTGATCGTGGGGGGCTCGAACCGCGCGATCCTCGTGTCGCAGTTGCTCCTCGAGCGGGGCATCAACGCCCAGCCCATCCTCTATCCGGCCGTCCGCGAATCGGCGGCACGCGTCAGGTTCTTCCTCACCGCCGAGCACACCGAGGATCAGATCGTGCGGACGGTCGAAGCGCTCTCCGAAGTCGTACCGATGGCCACTCGGGCGATCGGCTGATCGCCGGCGGGGGGAGCGGAGTCGACGGCGAAAATGGCGTCCCGCCAGGGGGGCGGGAAGCGGCGGACGATCCGATCGGTGACGACCAGGAGCGCCGGCAGCATGACGAGCTCGGCTACCGTCGCCGCGGCCACCGCCGCGCAGGCGAGGATCCCGAAGCTCGCCAGCGACGGCACCCGCGACACCGTCACCGCGGCGAAGCCGATCGTGAGCACGACCCCGCCGAGAATGATCGCGTTGCCTGTCTCGGCCACGCCCCGGCGGATCGCCGACTCCATCGACAGCCCCGGCCGCCGCTGCCGCTCGAGCGCGGTGAGGACATGGACGGTGTCGTCGACGGCGAGGCCGAGGCAGACGTTGAAGACGATCACCGTGGCCGGGTCGAGATGCCGGCCGGTGGCGACCATCACCGCCGCGATCACCGCCAGCGGGAAGATGTTGGGGATGAGGCTCACCAAGCCGGCCAACGGCGAACGGAACGCCAAGGCGAGGATCGTACCGATCACGAACACCTCGAGGGCCAAACTCGAGCCGAGGTCGCGGACCAGTTGGCGGACGTTCCGCGCCGACAGCACCGACATTCCGGCGAGCTGGAATCGCCACCCCGGATGCGAGGCCTCGAGCCCGGTGAGTCCCGCATCGATCCGGTCGTAGATCCCTTCGAGCGTCCGTGAGCCGACGTCACGGATTCGGGCCCGCACCACCGCCACCCGAGCCGATGGATCGACGAGGTCGTCGAAGGCCGCGGCGTCGAGTCGGCGCCGGGCACGCTCGCCGATCGTCCCCGCCACGGTGGAGAGCGACACCGCCTTGATCTCAGGGTCGGCGGCCTCGAGGACGCCGTGCACGGCGGCGATCCCGTCGAGAACACCCGCCTCCCGCCAGTCGAGCCCAGGCGGCCAGCGGACGATCACATCGGCGCCGAACGCCCCGCCGAACTCCTCGTCGACATGAAGGAGGGCGCGCGACGAGGCGGCGCCGCGGGGGAGGGCGTCGATGACACGGTTGTCGGCATCGAGTCCGGAGGAGAAGAGGCCGAGGGCGAGCGTGGCGACGAGACTCGCCACGACGATCCTCCGGGCGTGGCGCACCGACCAGCCGGCGAGGAAGGCCGCCAGCCGCGAGGCCCCCCGCGACGACCGGCCGAGCCGCATGCCACGGAAGGCGGGAAGCGAGGCGAGGAGCGGCGTGAGGAGCGTGACCGCCGTGAAGCTCGCAAGCGCCCCCGCGGCCGCGGCGACGCCGAAGGTGCGCACCGCCTCGATCCGCGCGGCGGCCAGCGATGCGAAGCCGATCGCGGTCACGAGGCTCGTCAGGCCGCAGGCCGTGCCGACGCGTCGGATCGCCCCGGCCGAGGCGGCCGAGGCTCCGATCCCGCGGCGGGCGCTGCGGCGCATGTCCTCGATGAAGTGGATCGAGTCGCACGTCCCGACGACCAGCGCCAGGGACGGCACGACGCTCGTGAGGATGTTGACCTTCGCGCCGCACAGCCCCAGCACCCCCATCGCCCAGACCGCGCCGACCAGCGGCGGGAGGCAGGCGACGATCGTCGAGGACAAGCTTCGGGCCACGCTCGCCGAGAGGATCAGTGCCAGCGACATCCCCAGCGCGTTGAAGACGATCATGTCGCGGCGGAGCGCCTGGGCTGCCTCGGCACGGAGGGCGGGAAGGCCGGTGAGCTCGCCCTCGAGCCCGTCACGGCCCGAGATCGCCGCGGTGATCCCGGCAAGAACCCCCTCGGCGGCCGCGGGAGAGTCGCGTCCTGAGGCCAATCGCACCAGCAGCAGCGCGCTTTTGGCATCGGCCGAGAGGAGGTGACCGGCGATGAGCGGGTGTTTTGAACAGCGTTCGAGCGCCTGGGCGCAGGCTGCCTCGTCGAGCGGCCCGGCGACCCGCGGGATCGCCGGGAGGAGGGCGCCAGCCACCCCCTGGCGGCGGACGTCGAACATCGACCGCACCTCCTCGACGCCGTCGACCCTCTCGAGATCGTCGACGAGATCGCGGAGTTGGCTGAGCGGGGAGGGGGCGAACAGCGGCCCGTTCGTGGCGGTGACCCGGACGATGCAGTCACGATCAGGGGCGCCGAAGCGGTCGGCAATCTCGTCGATGACGACGAAGTCGTCGGTGCCGTTGCGGAGGAGCGAACGGAGGTCGTCGTCGATTTGAAGTCGGGAAATCCCGAAGGCGGCGAGGATCGAGCAAACGACGGTCGCCAGGATTACCCGGCGTCGCCAGCCCGGGTCGGGGTTGCCTGCGTCTCCTCCTGGCATGCGTCGCGGTCCTTCAGGAGGTGGAGTTCATCCGGATCGACGATCCATCCCCGGCAGTTGGCCGCGCCACACTGACAGCGGATCGAGGCATCGGCCGGCCAGCAGTAATCGATGAGCAGTTCCCCGCCCGGCTCGATGTCGCGGATCGTCTGGAGCCAGAGGCGATCCTCGACGACGGCCTGCGGATCGTCCTCGTCGAACCAATAGAAGAGTTCGCAGTTCGGATCGCAACTGTGATTCACGAAGCGAAGCGGAGCGGAGGGCTCGAGCACCTTGCCGCTGGGGAGCTCCATGCAATAGCTCGGGTCGGCGGGATGGTCGTCGCACACCTGACCGAAAATCTCCCCCAGCACCATCCCCGATTTGAGCCGGCGGCGGGCGAAAACCCCCGTGCCGACGTGGGTGGGGCCGGGCTGGACGAGCGTCAGCAGCCGCTCGCGGTCGGCACGGCGGGACGAGACGGCCTCGTGGCTCATCAGTGGCAGGTCCGGGGGAGGAGGGGCGGAAGGAGGGGCGGCGGGAGTTCCGCGGGCCTCAAGGGGCGGAATCTAGCCGTCGGCCGCGGCGTCCGTCAACCATCCGACCGGCACGGACGGCGCGGTGACCATGGCGCACGCCGCCCCCGATCGTCACGATCGAACGCCCGGTCAGCGCTGCCCTCGGTCGAAAGACTTCCCGCGGGTATCCTTGCGATCGGCCCAGAACCGCCACCAGCCGCGGTGGCCGCCACGACCGGAGGAAGACTTGATGAGCCGCGACCATCAGCGAGAGTTTCAGCCGGGGCATGTGGTCAAGCCTGCCGAAGGGACGATTCTCGGCCACCCGCCGGGGCTGTTCCTCCTTTTCCTCGTCGAGATGTGGGAACGCTTCAGCTACTACGGGATGCGCGGCCTGCTCGTCCTCTATCTCATCGCCGGCCTCTACTCGGCCAAGCTGCCGGGGGGCGCCGAGGCCCGCTTCGCCACCGGCAGCGCCGTGGAGGTGACCACGGCCTCGGGGGTGGAGAAGGGGAAGGTCGTCCGCGTCTTCGAGGACGAACAGTTGGCCGACAAAGGGCGGCTGCTGCAGCTGAGCGTCCCGGCGGCGGACGGCACCTCCGAGAGCCGCACGATCCCGCTATCTGAGATCACCGCCATGACGGTGGGGGCGGGGGCCAATCCCGGGCCGGGGTGGACGAAGAAAACCGCCAGCACGCTCTACGGCTGGTACACCGGGCTCGCTTACCTGTTCCCGATCTTCGGCGGAATCATCGCCGACAAGCTCATCGGCACCCACCGCTCGATGGTCGTCGGCGGCCTCCTCATCGCCATCGGACACATCGTCCTCGGGGCTTCGGGCTTCGGGGCGCTCGCGCACAGTGACCTGGGGATGTCGGTGTTCGTCGCCGGGCTGGCGATCATCGTTCTCGGGACCGGCCACTTCAAACCGAGCGTGTCGGTGATGGTGGGGCAGCTTTACAAGCAGGGCGACCCGCGCCGCGACGGGGCGTTCACGATTTTCTACATGGGGATCAATCTCGGGGCCTTCCTGTGCGCGTTCGTCTGTGGCACCCTCGGCGAGAAGGTCGGCTGGCACTGGGGCTTCGGCGCCGCCGCCGTCGGCATGATTGCCGGCCTCGTCCTCTACACGATCCTCCGACCGAAATATCTCGCCGACATCGGTCTGCCCCCCGATGGCCGTGGGGCTTCGGCGCCGCTGTTCGTCGTCGCGAGCCTCGTCCTCGGGGCCCTTTGCGGGGTCGTCTATCACTATGGCTTTCTGAACGCCTTCGCCGATCTCCTCTCGCCGCTGGTCGTGGGGCTGCTCGCCGCGGTGATCCTCGGGCTCGTGGTGTGGTTCGTTTCCATCCAGCGGCCCGAGGATCGCGGCCCCACCGCCTCGATCTTCCTGTTCATGGCCTTCAACGTCTTCTTCTGGATGGCCTTCGAGCAGGCCGGGTCGTCGATCAACGTTTTCACCGAGCAGAACACCAACCGCACGCTGTTCGGCCGGGAGATCCCGGCGACCTGGTTCCAGTCGGTGAACGCCGGGTTGATCTTCACGCTCGCCCCGCTCTTCGCCGGCCTGTGGACGCGTCTCGGCAAGCATGGGCTCGACCCCAGCCAGCCGATGAAGATCGCGCTGGGGCTGATCTCCCTCGGGGTCGGCTATCTGTTCATGGTGTGGGCTGGGATGACGGTGAAGGACGGGGCGAAGGCGTCGATGGCGCTCATCTTCTTCACCTACTTCTGGCACACGGTCGGCGAGCTCTGTCTCTCCCCCACCGGGCTTTCCTACGTCACGAAAGTGGCGCCGAAGCGGTTCGTGTCGCTGTTGATGGGCGTGTGGCTCGTGTCGAGCTTCGTCGCCAATCTCGCCGGTGGCCTGATCGCCGCGAAGGTCGAGGCGATCGAACGGGGGGAGATCAAGCTTCCCTGGAACTTCGGCGGTCAGGCCGATTACTTCTTCCTGTTCGTCGTCACCTCGATCGGGGTCGGGCTCGGCGTCGCGATCTTCACGCCGCTGCTCAAGAAGCTCATCCAAGGACGCGACCAGAACGACGCCCCCTCCACCGGTCACTGAGGGTTCCGGGGCGACGCCATCCCGGGAATGCGTCCGGACCTCCCCGCGGCTCCGTCGGCAGAGTCGCTCTCGTCCATCACGTCACCTGCGAGCTCGCGAATGCCCCCGCGGCTCCTCCTTGTCACCGTCGATCGGCTCCCGGCCTGGATCCTTCCGGCCTGGGGATCGACGTGGGTGTCGGCCCCGGCGCTCGACGCCCTCGCCGGCCGCGGCCTCGTCTTCGATCGCCTCATAGCTCCCTCCCTCGATCCGCGGCAGACCCTCGATGCCCTTGGCGGGGCGCTCGTCGCCGCAGCGGCCCGGAACGGAATCCGCGTCGGAATGGTCACCGACGATGCGTCCTTCGCGGCGCGCTTCGCCCCCGAAGGGAACGGCGACGGGGTGTCGGTGATGGTCGTGCCTGCGCCGGAAAAGAACCGCTTGGCGCGCCGCGCGGAGGAGACGAATCTCGGCCGGCTGTTCGCCGCGGCCCGCGGGCTCGTGGCTGGCGGCGAAGCAAGCATCGTGTGGGTCCATGCCGGCAGCCTCGGGCTTGCCTGGGACGCGCCGGAGTCGTTCCGCGAGCCGTATCTCGATCCCGATGATCCGCCCCCACCAGCGGGCGTCGCGGTGCCGTCGCTGCGGATCGACGCCGACACCGATCCCGACCTCGTCATGGGGCACCGCCAGCGGCTGGCGGCGCAGGTCTCGCTCCTCGATCGCTGTGTCGGGGAACTCCTCGCCGCGATGCCGACAGGGCATGCGCCGACGGCGGCGTGGACGATCTGCTTCTCCGGCGTCCGCGGGCTGCCGCTGGGGCTCCACGGCCTCGTCGGCCTTCCCGGTGAGGTCGGGGCCGAGCTGCCCTTCGGCGAGAGCCTTCATCTGCCGGCGATCCTCGTCGATGGCCAGGGGCGGATGGCCGGGCAGCGCTATCCCGGGCTCGTCATCCCTGCCGACCTGGGGGAGACGCTCCGGGAGATCGTCGGCTTGCCCGAGCACCTCCCCGCCTCCGACGGGGCACCGGCGCGGCCGCTGGCTGACCTCCTCGACACCTGGACGCACGACCATCGCGATCGCGTCATCGCCGCCGCGATCGCGGCGACCGCCGTCGTCACTCCCCACTGGCTGTATCTCGAGTCGCCCGGCGCCGATGGGGAGCCCCGCCGCCGGCTCCATGCCAAGCCCGACGACTTCTTCGAGGTGGCCGATGTCGGCAGCCGCTGCCCCGAGGTGGTGGCGGCCTTGGGAGAGATCGCTGCCGCGGCCCGGGCCAAAGACCCGCGGGCTTGGACGGCCCCGCTCGGCGCGGCCGGTGAGATCGCCTGAATCCCCGCAGACGCTCGGCTCACCGCGGCCAGAAGTGGGGTTTCTGCCGGTGAAACAGCGGTGGTGAGGCCCGCCACAGGCCGCTATCCTCCCCGCCCCGTCCGCCCGGCCCCCCGGTGCCAAGCCCCTGCGCGCCCATGCCCGACCGTCCCGCCATCCCGAGTCCGCCGACCATCGCTCCCCTCCGGGGGGCGCTCGTGGCTGTCGTTGTGGCGGTGGTCGGGGCGCTGCTCACGCTGGTTGGGCCGGCGATGGCGGCGCCCCCGACGCTCGCCGAGGCGGTGACCCCACTCCCGGTGGTTTCCCCGGACGGAGCCGTGGCAACCGAGATCGCCTCGCCGTCACCCACGGTGGCGATCCGTGTCATCTGGGGCGGGGGCAAGCCGCGGCGCTGGTCAGGAACGATTCGCGTCGTCGATGAGACGCCGGGGACAGAGGCCCCGACCGCGATCGCGGCGGAGAGCGAGACGCTTCCCTGGCGGCTGCTCTCGACCGATCCGGAAGCTGCCGCGCGGATCCACGCGGTCGGGCGGACGGTGTTCGTCCATCAGCCGGCCGAATGCCCGCTCGATGGCGTCGAACTCGGTATCGCCGCCTGGCCGACGGCCAGGGTCGTCGTCGATCTCGTTCCCGATGGCCGCACCGATCAGGCCCGCCATGCCGAGTACCCCGTCACCGACTTGATCGAGGCATCGGCCCACGATCCCCTCGATGACGCTGCCAATCGCCTCACCGTCCGCCGCGCCCCGGGGGACGAGATCCGCGTGTCGATCGACGGAGGCTCGCTGCGCTCACCGGGCGAGACGGTCCGACTCGGGATCGACCCGCTCCTGCCACCCCGGGCGGCCGCCGGGGCGACGGTGGAGCTTCGCGTGAAGGTCCGTGACGCCGCCGATGGCAGCGAGACTCACACCCGCTCCTGGCTCCTCCACGATGCAGCGCCGATCACCGGGGAAGCGTGCCCGTCGGGACCGCCGCAGCGATTCGAACCGCTGTCCGTCGACGTCCCGCTTCCGCCGCGCGAAGGGGCGTACGACGTCACGATGGAGATCACCGAGCGCGGAGGGCTGCGCTGGGCCAGGCCGTTGGCCTCACGGACGATCCAACTCGTCGCCGTCACGGCCACCGCGCCGCGGCCACGGTCCGAAGGGGACTGGCGCGTGCTCTACGAACTCGATCCGACGAGCCCGCGGCTCATGGAACGCCTCCGTCGCCTGCCGACGATGGGGCGCCAGGCGGCGCAGAGCCTGCCCCAGGTCCCCCTTCCGGTTTCGATCCCGAAAGTCCCGCTGCCGACGGTGTCGATCCCTCGGATTCCCGGTGTCGGGGCGGTCGTTCCCAAGCTCACCGGGCTGCTCCCCGCCGGGCATTCGATGCTCGAGCCACACCCGGTGGGGGCGCTGTTCCGACTTCCCCCCTCCCGGTCGGCCGACGAGCCTTCTTGGGAGGCGATCCAACTCTCCGGCGTCGTGCCCGGCGCGCCGCACCGGCTGGAGATCGATCACCCCCTCGCCGACGACGAGATGGTTTCCATCACCGTGCTCGAGGAAGTGGGGACGGGGGTCGTGGCGACGTATCAAGGGGGCTTCGCCGTCGAGGGGCAGGCCGGCTCGACCGGGGTCGGCCACCACGCCTGCACGTTCTGGCCCCACACGCGCACGCCGTTGGTTGTCATCGGCAACGGGTCGCTGCGCACTCCGGCCTCGTTCGGCACGGTGCGGATCCTCGCCGGGCCCGCCCATCTCCCCACCGCGACGACGCTGCCGATCGGACAAAGCCCGCGACGGAGCACCTACGGGGTCATCGGTCTTCCCGATCTCGACGGCTTCGGAGGGCCGTTTCGCGTCGCTTCGGCCGGCGGCAAGACGCATGCCGACTGGCGGACGATGCTCGTCGCGGCGCGGACGAGCGCGGAGTGGTTCGGGGCGCAGGGAGCGGCCGGGGCGATGGTCACCGTCTACGCCGACGGTGCCGCGGCCTGGCCCTCGTCGAGGACCGCCGCCGCGCCACGTTGGGACGGCAACGGCAGCTTCGACACCCCCTTCGATCCGGGGCAAAAGGACGTCCTCGAACTGCTCTGCCGCACCTATCGCCGCCAGGGCCTGCGGCTCGTGCCGGCGATCGACTGTCGCGGGCCCCTGCTCGCCATCGAGGCCCGGCTTGCCGCCCCGATGGACACCACCGGTTTGGTCTGTGTCGGCCGTGATGGCCGGCCGCGGCGCGGTGGAACGCCTCCCTACAACATCCTCGATCCCCGGGTGCAGGAGGCGATCGCGGACATCGTGTTCGAACTTGCCGGTCGGGTCGAGGGGCGCGAGGCCGTCGACGGGATCGCGCTGCTCCTGCCGCACGACGGATGGTTTCATCTCCCGGGCGTGGCCTGGGGGCTCGACGACACCACCTTCACACGCTTCACCGCAATGCACCCGGAAGCGGCGGCGGCGGTGGCGGCGGCGGGCCCCGACGCGATGCGGGCCGACGATCTGCGGTTTGCCGTTCGGGCCGCGCTCGTCGAAGGACCGCTCCGGGAGCTGTGGCTCGACTGGCGCTGCGCCGAGATCGCCGCCTTCGTCGATCGGCTTGCCGGACGAGTCGCTGCCCACGATCCGGCGCGGACGCTGTCGATCGTTCCCACGACGCTGTTCACCGCCGGCGATCTCGCTCCCCGGTTCCGCCCCGTCCTCGCCCAGGAGCCGGCGACGGCTGACATCGGCCGCGAGGTTGGGCTCGATCCGGCCCGGCTCACCACCACCGACTCCGTCGTTTGGGTCTCGCCGCACGTCCATGTCGCCACCGATACGATGGTCGAGCGGGACACGCTCCGGACGATGAACCGGACGGCGGGCACGGAGGCGGCCCGCGCCCGGCGCCGGGCGGCGCTCGCCATCGAACAGCCGACGACGATCGAACTTCGCCCCGTCGCCGCCGCCGCCGCCTTCGGCAGTGCCACGACAGCCGCCCCGGCCCGCGTCCATGCCGTCCGCACCGGCGTCGCCCG
>JBIIQL010000276.1:0-5382 GCA_044342095.1 Pirellulales bacterium | reverse complement strand
CGATACGGCCGACCGGCTCACCGCCGCTCGCGTGATCGACGCCGCCGGCGTGGCGCTGCCCCGCGCACCCCTCGCCACACCGAGCGGCCTGCTCCTGCGGCTGACGCCCGGCCGCGGCCCCGACGACCTGCGATTCGCCGCGGCGGGGCTTGCCGACGCTACCGTCGCCACGGGCAACGGCAGCCAGATCGATGTCCGGCAGGCAGTGGCCACGCTCGGCCACAGTTCGCTTACGCTGCTGCTGGTCTGCCTGCTCGCTCCCGCCGTGCTCGTGGGCGTGGCCTACACGGGAATGCTCACGGAGCGCCGGCGCGAACTGGGGCTGATGCTTTCGATCGGCTTGCGCAGGCTCGATGTCGTGCTGATCGTGGCGGTGGAGGCAATCGTGGCGGCGCTCGCCGGTGGCCTCGCAGGCGTGCTCCTCGCGGCTGCGGTCCTCGCCGTCTTTGTCCGGACCGTCGGCTTCCTGTTCGCCCGTCGGGAGATTCCCTTCGTTGTTCCTGGTCCGGTGGAGTGCCTGTGGATGGGGCTCGCGAGTCTGTGCGCGGTGACCGTGGCCGCGGTCGTTGCGGCGATCGTGGCAGCGGCGATCGCCGCGGGCCGCGAAGTGTGGACGCTCATCCGCGGGGAGGGATCGTGACGGGGATGCCGCTCCTCGAAACGCGGAAAGTCGGCCTCGCCTACGCGACCGACCGCGGCCCGATCCGCGCCGTCGATGCCGTGACGATCCAGGTCGCGGCCGGCGAGTGCGTGGCGATCTGCGGCCGATCGGGATCGGGCAAGTCCACGCTGCTGGCGCTGCTCGGCGGGCTCGCCCGACCGACGAGCGGCACCGTGCTCTACGCCGGCCGGCCGTGGACGCAGCTGAGCGCCGCCGAGATCCAAGCCGCTCGGGCTGGCGGGATCGGGCTGGTGTGGCAGGAGAGCGTTCTCCTGCCCGGCCTGACGGCGCTCGACAATGTCGTCCTGCCACAGCTCGTCGCTGGTCACCCCCGCGAAGCAGCCTGCGCACGGGCGGAGACGATGCTTGAGCGGGTGGGGATGCGGGAGCGCTGGGACGCCCATCCCGCCGAGCTCTCCGGCGGCCAGCAACGCCGGGTGGCACTGGCACGGGCCCTAGCGACGGAGCCCCGCCTGATCCTCGCCGACGAGCCGACCAACGACCTCGATGCCCACGCCGAGGCGGAGATCGTGCGCATCCTCGCCGAGATCAGGGAGGCGGGCACGACGGCGATCGTCATCGTGACCCACGATCCGGCCGTCGCCGCGATCGCCGATCGCCGGCTGTGGATGGAGCGCGGCCGGATCACCGACGGCGCCGTCGAGGCCGTCCCTCGGCCAGCGCCACGGATCAGCCCGCCTGCGTCTTCCTCGTCGGCAACCGTCCCTCTTCAAGCCTTCGAGCCCGCCGCCCCCGATCTCGTGCCGCAGACGCCCGCGGTGGCGACCGCCGACTGGCGGCGGACGGTGGTGCCCTTCGCCCTGGGGCTCGGCGTGGCGGCGGCCGCGATCGCGGGGATCGACCGATTCGTGGCGCGGCGGCAGGAGCACGTGGTGGAGACGATCAGGGAGCAGCGGCGCCTCGCGGAAGAGATGGCCCTCCAGGATCTCAGGGCCGACATCGACGACATCGTGCCTGTCGGCGCTGATGGATTCACAGCGACCCTGTTTCTGGAAAACTTCCGACCCGAGCGCCCGCTGCACGTGCTCGGCCCAGCCACCGCGGTGGCGGTGCAGCGGGACGGCCGCTGGGAGAGCCTGCCGACCGGCGCGAGCCCGGCCGCGCGGGAGATCCGGCGAGTCGGGGCCGACCGCCTCCTCATGCCCATCTCCTTCGCGCTCCCGGCAGGGCCCTACGACGAGCTGCTCCGCGGCTACATCCACGTGCGGATCTCGGCGTCGCTGGTGGTCGGCGACCGGGACGATGGCACCGGCGACCTCTTCGAGCGGTCCGACGCCTACTACGTCTACCTCCGCGATCCGCGGCTGACGGAGGACGCCATCCGGGCCGCCAACGGCTGGGGGGCAAAGGCCGCGGTGCCGCTGTGGATCCCGATGCCCGCGCACTGAGGCGGGCTTCGCTGTTTCCGCCACCGCGGCGGGAGCATCACGCCACCGCGGCGGCGAACGACGTGTAGAGGTCGGCAGGGAGCGGATGCGCAAGCCGCCAGGTGATCGCCATCGGCTGCTCCCCTTCGTGCCGCACATACGTCGCCGGCCCGAGAAACCAGAAGGCCCGTTCGTCGGTGTTCAACCGGGCAAAGAGCATGATCGCCGAGCCCAGTTGGCCATGAGCCTGGTAGCGCTTTCCCGTCGGGCTGTCGGCCCGGACGGCCGACTGGCTCTCCCAGTGGATGAGATCGCGGCTGATGGCGTAGTCGCGATAGCGTGTCGTCGGTGAAAAGCCTCCGCTGGTCTTGTCGAGCGTGAAGGCGAGGAGATCGGCAGGCACTCCCTTCGCCCAATAGACGCCGCTTTGCCACGGAGGCATCTTCCCGCCTTCGCGAAGGCCGAACGCGGCGAGGATCTCGAGCCTCGAATAGCGCGCATGAACGGCGAGCGGCACGTCGGGATGCGAGGCAAGTCGCTCGGTGGTGTGGCTGATGCGGCACTCCAAGACGTCGAGGATCGCCAGCAACTCCGCGCGGACGTTTTCATGGGCCCCGAAAAGAGCCACCCCGTCGGCAAACGAGGTCGTTTTCGAGACTGCTTTGTCGGCCACGCTCGCCACGAGCATGTTCGCCAAGCGGCGATCGGTGAGCGTCGCGGCAAGCGAGCTTGGATCACTCGAGGCATTTGAACGGAGGATCCTCCGATAGGCCTCGATCCGGCTCGGGTCATCGACATGAAGGATCCGGCCGCAGCCGCGGAGGAGTCTCTCCTCGAGCGGTCCAGCCGGCGACGTGACGAGCCCTGCCGCCCGGCGCAGCGCCGTCCACGAGCGGCCACCGGCGTAGAGCTCCTCCGGCTCGAGGCCCGTTGCGGCGAGATAGCCGGCGAGTGAGACATCCTTTCCACCGGTGGCCAAGTTACGGAGTTCCTCGACGCGCGCCGTCCACCGCGCCGGCACCGCCTGTCTGACGTTCTCGAGAACGATCTGGCTGGCCACCCGGTCGAGTTCCATGTGGCAGCCGGCCGGTAGAAAGGGAAAGCCCTCCTTCACCTGCCGCGCGAGATCCTGCCTCGTTCCTCCCAGGAGCGCCCGGAAGCGCCGGTCGTAGCGAAACTCCTTGCGGTGCTGGCCGACGAAGTCGAGCACCGTGCAGACCGACTTCCCGTCGAGCCGGCGGAGACCGCGGCCGAGTTGCTGGAGAAAGAGCGTGGGACTGTCGCTGGGGCGGAGGAAGAGCACCGTGTCGACCGCCGGCACGTCGACCCCCTCGTTGAAGAGGTCGACCGAGAAGACGACGTTCGTGCGCCGGTGCTTCAGATCTTCAAGCGCCGCGGCCCGCTCTGCTTCGGGCGTGTCGGCCCAGACAGCCGTCGCCTTGACGCCCGCCTCGTTGAAGATCCGGGCCATGAAGCGGGCATGGGCGACGCTGACGCAAAACCCGAGGCCGCGGATCTGTGTCGGGTCTCCGGTACGCCGGGCGAGCTCCTGAAGGACAACCCGCGCGTAGGCGTCATTGGCGGTGAGCACCGCCGTGAGGCGCTCGACGTCATAGCCGGCCCCGCGCCGCCAGGGGACGTCCCGCAGATCGGTGGTGTCGTGGATCCCGTAGTAGACAAACGGTGTGAGACGATGCTGATCAATCGCATCCCAGAGGCGGAGCTCCGCCGCGATCCGATCACCGAACCAGCTCAACACCGGCAGGCCGTCGCTCCGCTCGGGGGTGGCGGTGAGGCCGAGGAGCTCCCGCGGCGTCACATGCTCGAGGAGCCTCCGGTAAGACGGCGCTGCCGCATGATGAAACTCGTCGATGATGACGACGTCGAAGTGGTCGCTTGCGAGATGGGCGAGCCCGGCGGCGTCGAGGCTCTGGATCGAGGCGAACACATGCTCGAAGCGCTGCGGCCGTTTCCCCCCCACCCACAGCTCCCCGAAGGTCGGCTCGCGGAGGGCGTGCCGGAAGGTGCCGAGAGCCTGCGTGAGGATCTCCTCCCGATGGGCGACGAAGAGGAGCCGGGCCCGCGGGAGCGTGGCCGAGAGGCGGCTGTAATCGACCGCCGCCATCACGGTCTTACCCGTTCCGGTCGCAGCGGCGAGGAGATTGCGGTGATTCCCCTGGGATCGTGCCAGGGCGATTTTGGCCAGGAGATCTTCCTGAAAAGGCTCGAGGCGGATCTCGATCGGGCTCAGCAGAAACGACGGGCCCGGGCGGGCCGACTCGGTCTGCTCGAGAAACTCCTCGCGCCGGTAGGGCAGAAACGTGCCGCCGTGCCAGTAGCTCTCGAACACCGCGGCGACCTTCTCGACCGCATCGGGGTTCCGCGCCCCCGACAGGCGGACATTCCACTCAAGGCCCGTCACCTGGGCCGAGTGGGTCAGATTCGAGGAGCCGATGTAGGTCGTCGAGTAGCCGCTGCGACGGTGGAACAGCCAGCTCTTCGCGTGGAGGCGGGTGGTGCTCGTGTCGTAGGAGACGCGGATCTCGGCGCCGGCGGCCTCGAGGGCATCGAGCGCCCGGGCTTCCGTCGAGCCGGTGTAGGTCGTGGTGAGCACCCGCAGCCGGCGCCCAGCCGTCATGTGCTGGCGCAGCGAGTCGAGGAACGCAGCGATCCCCGTGAAGCGGATGAAGGCCATCACCAGATCGATTGAATCGGCCGAGTGGATCTCGGTGAGCACCTGGCTTCCTACGGAGGGCTCGCCCGGCGCATTGGTGAGGATCGCCGTGTCGAGGAGCGGAATCAGCGGTGGACGAATCTCCTCGGCCGATCCGTCGGGGAGCACGGCCGCGATCGAGCGGAGAATATCCCCGCCCCGCAGCGGACGCTCTCCCCGGTCGACGGCGGCGACCAATCCTTTTGACTGCGCGAGCTTCCCGAGGCCGTTGATCAGACCGCGCGTCAGCCTGACGCCGACCGCCACACGCTCCTTCTCGTCAACCGTCGCGATCAGCCGACGGACGATCCGGGCAACATGGAGCGAGAGCCGGTCGGCCGCTTCCGCCGACCGGAGGGTGTCACGGCCTTCACGCAAAGCTGCCGTGAGCCGCGTGAGCTCGGCAGCAAGGGCCTCGGTGAGGAGTGTTTCGTAGAGGCCGCGCGTGAGCGGTTGCATGTCAGCCGTTCCCGGCGCCGTCGATCTCGATCCAACAGTGCCCCCTCCATCCCCGGTCACATCGAAAGCGAGGCGACGAGCCCTTTTCGCCCCTGGAGTGTATCGCCAGAAAGCCGTCTTCGGCGTTCATCCCCAGCACCCGGAGGCGACCTTGGAAAAGG
>JBIIQL010000274.1:0-5398 GCA_044342095.1 Pirellulales bacterium | reverse complement strand
GCTCGCTCGTCGGCGCCACCGGCGACCACTATTCCTTCCAGTGCCTCACCGGCCGCAGCCATCAGCGGCAGCCGCCGGGAGGGCATCCGGAGTTCGGGTCGGTGGTGGCCAAGCTCAAGGGCCCGGCCCGCCCGGCTGCACCCCCCTATGTCGGCCTCTCGCCGCGGATGCAGCACCGCCCCTACAACTCTGGCAAGCCCGGCTACCTCGGCCCTTCCTGCACCCCCTTCCAGCCCAACGGCGATGGCGCCGGCGACCTCGTCCTCTCGGGGCTTTCCCTCGACCGTCTCGGCGACCGCGGCGGCCTCGTCCGCGCCCTCGACTCCTTCAACCGCACGGCCGACCGCACCGGCATGATGGACGGGATGGACGCCTTCCAGCAGCAAGCCTTCGGCGTGCTGACGTCGAACGCGCTGGCCGAGGCGCTCGATGTCTCGAAGGAGCCACAGTCGGTGCGCGATGAATACGGCTACGGCACCGAGAAGCATCAGGGGGACGGCGCTCCGCGGCTCATGCAGCAGTTCCTCGCCGCCCGCCGCCTCGTCGAGGCAGGGGTACGCTGCGTGACCCTGAGCTACAGTTTCTGGGACTACCACGGCGCCAACTTTGCCAACTGCCGGGAGAATCTCCCCCAGCTCGACCAGGGCGTGTCGGCGCTCGTCAGCGACATCCACCGCCGCGGCCTCGACAAGGACGTGACGGTGATCGTGTGGGGGGAGTTCGGCCGGACGCCGAAGATCAACAAGGATGCCGGCCGCGATCACTGGCCGAACGTCACCTGCGCACTCCTGGCCGGCGGCGGCCTGCGGACCGGGCAGGTGATCGGCTCGACCGACCGGGTCGCCGGTGAGGTGAAGGACCGTCCGGTGCGCTTCGAGGAGGTCCATGCCACCCTCTATCACCGCCTCGGCATCGATCATCTCTCGACGGTCAACGATCTCTCTGGCCGGCCGCAGTACATCACCGACCACCACGCTCCGCTCCCCGAGCTCGTCTGAGATTCTCGGGTTTTGTCGGGGATTTTTTCCACGCCCGAGGTCTTCCATGCGCAGGCTCCGTGTCGCGGCGTTTCTCCTCTCCGGCGCGTGGCTCCCTGCGGCCGCCGCCGCCGAGCCGGCCTTCACCGCGCGTGTCATCGATCCCCATCCAGGGGAGATCTGCTACGCGGTGACACTTGCCGACGTCGATGGCGATGCCCGGCAGGACATCGTCGTCGTCACCGAAAACGCCGTCCTCTGGTATGGCAACCCGGCCGAGGCGGCAGGCGAATGGAAGAAGCACACGGTGATCCGTGATCAGACGCCGCGCGACAACGTCTGCATCGCGCCGCACGACATCGACGGCGACGGCCAGGTTGACTTCGCGCTTGGTGCCTCCTGGCCGAAGACCGGCAGCGTCCACTGGCTCCGTCGCGGTGCGACGCCCGACGAGCCGTGGAAGGTCCACGATCTCGGCTCCCTCCATTCCACCCATCGGATGCGCTTCGCCGACGTCCTCGGTTCGGGAAAGGCGCAGCTGGTCGTCTCGCCGCTGGCAGCACCGGAGGGGATGCCGGGGGTGGCCCTGACCGCGTTCACGGTGCCGGCCGATCCGGTCAAGGACCGCTGGCCGGCGACGATCCTCGACGGCACGCTCAACCGGATGCACAACCACGCCCACGCCGACGTCGACGGTGACGGCCGGATCGACACGCTCACCGCCAGCCGGGAGGGGGTTCATCTGCTCCGAAAGGTTGCGGGCGGCTTCACCAAGGCGACGCTCGCCACCGGGATCGCCGGGAGCGCGCCCGGCTCGGACGGCTCGGGGGAGATCAAGGCCGGCTCCCTGCGGAGCGGCCGGGAGTTCCTCGTCACCGTCGAGCCGATGCACGGCACCGCCATCGCCGTCTACCACCCCACGGCCGACGGCCCCGCTGCCCCCTGGCGGCGGACGGTGATCGACACGGGCTACGTGCGCGGCCACGCCCTGGCCACCGTCGATCTCGACGGCGACGGCGGCGACGAGATCGTATTCGGATCGAGCGACCCGTCGGCCGTCGAAGGGCACGGGCCGACGCTCGCCGTCTACCGGGCCAACGCAGACGGCTCGAGTTGGACGCGCGACGTCATCGATGGCGGCGGCGTGACGGTCGAGGATCTCGTGGCCGCCGACCTCACCGGCGACGGCAATCCCGACATCGTCGCCGTCGGCCGTGCCACCCACAACGTGAAGCTGTACGTGAACACGCTCCCGCCGCGGGATCGTCACCCGTAAAGCGCCTGCTCCATCTGTTTGCGGACCTCGGTGAGGCGGGCGACCTCGCCGCCGCCGACCTCGGCCGTGGCCCAGCCCGAGAAACCGATGTCGGCGAGCGCCTGCCGCACCTCGCCCCACGGCACGTCGTCGTCGGCGCTGACGATGTCGACAAAGGCATTCTTCTTCCGGCTGAAGCCCTTGATGTCGAGTTTCACGCAGCGGTGGCCGAACGCGTGGATCCACTCCTTCGGCTGGCCGTATTTCCAGTGGTTGCCGATGTCGTAATACATCCCCACCCACGGGCTCTTGAAGCTGTCGACGAAGGCGATGAACCGCTCCGGCCCCTGCTCCGGGGGCGCGTCGTGGTCGTACATCATCCGGTTCCAGACGTTCTCGATGAGGATCGGCTGCCCGAGCGACGCCGCCAGTGGCAGCACCTTCTTCATCTCATTGCGGCAGCGTTCCTCGATCTCCGCGTCGGGGCCGTCCCCCCCCTGGCCGACGACGATCAGCACGCCGCTCCCGCCGGCTGCATGGGAGACGCGGAGGCAGTGCTCGAGGTTGGCGACGGCGGTGGCCCGGTCATCGGGATTCGGGCTCGTCAGCCGCTTCCCCCAATGCTCGTGGTTGATGGCGTTGTGGACGAAGACGCCGCTTTCGCGGACCGCGGCCCGCGCCTGGCTCGTCGTGATCCCACCGGCCTGATCAAGATCGACGCCGTCGAAGCCGGCATCGGCCGCCATCTTCAATCGCTCGACCAGCGTGAGCGCCTTCCCGCCAGACTCACCGGCGATCATCCCGAGCTTGCAGGAGAGGAGGATTTTCTTCCCCGCGGGGGGCTCGATGAGCGCATCGACCGACGCCGCGTCGGCGGCGTGGGCCGGGGTGGATCCCCGGGAGGCGATCGCGACGAGAGCCGCGGCCGGAGCGGCAGCAAGGAGGTGGCGGCGCGAGAGGGACGGGGTGTCGGCGGACATCAGGATTGGCTCCGACAGGGAGGCTGGAAAAGAGGGGCTTGCGATTCGGTAGGCTAACAGATCGACGGGGGATTCCGAGCGTGCGGGGGCGGGAGACCGGGGTTTTTCCTGGCTCCGAGGCCGAGGCCCTGAAAGCCACGCTCCCCCTCCGCCCCAAGGAGAATCGAACATGGGCTGGCGCGGTTGGCTCTGGATCACGGCGCTCCTGATCGCGCTGCCGGCGGTGGCCCAGGACGCCGATCGGCCCCGTCTCCCGGAGGCGGCCTCGAGCGAAGCGTGGCAGCGGCAGATTCCCGACATCCGTCGGCGGATGGAGCTGGTCATGGGCCCGCTCCCCGGCGCCGATCGCCGGGTGCCGCTCGAGGTCGAGGTGGTCGACGAGGAACGGACCGACCGCTACCTCCGCCGCAAGCTCCACTACACCCCCGAGCCAGGCGATCGCGTCCCCGCTTGGCTCCTCATCCCCCACACGGCCACCGCCGCCACGCCGGCCGCGGCCATGCTCTGCCTCCACCAGACCAACAACGTCGGCAAGGACGAGCCAGCGGGCCTCGGAGGGCTCCCCAATCTCCACTATGCCCATGAGCTCGCCGAGCGGGGGTTTGTCTGCCTCGTCCCCGACTACCCGTCCTTCGGCGAATACGCCTACGATTTCCAGCAGCCCGACCGCGGCTCCACAAGCGGGAGCATGAAGGCCGTCTGGAACAATCTCCGTGGGGTCGATCTGCTCGCGAGCCTCCCTGAAGTCGATGCCGAGCGGATCGGCACCATCGGCCACTCCCTCGGCGGCCACAACGCCATCTTCACCGCCGCCTTCGACGACCGCCTCGTGGCGGTGGTGAGCAGCTGCGGCTTCACGCCCTTTCCCGACTATTACCAAGGCGACGTCAAAGGCTGGACGAGCGACCGCTACATGCCGCGGATCCGCGACACCTACGCCCTCGACGCCGGCCGCATCCCCTTCGACTTCCCCGAGGTGATCGCCGGCTTCGCTCCACGGAGCTTCTTCTCGAACTCGCCGGTGGGCGACGACAACTTCGCCGTGGCGGGCGTCCGGCGGGCCTTCGCCGAAGCCCTGCCGATCCACCGGCTCTTCGACGGCGAGCCTGGCGTCGCCCCGGCAAGCGAGCGCCTCGTCGTCGTCACCCCCGACTGCGGCCACGACTTCCCCCCCGAGATCCGCACTCAGGCCTACGCGTGGCTCGAGCGCCGGCTCTCGGCACCGCGTTGAGAGCCCACCCAGCGGACGAACGACGCGATCAGCTTCGATCCCTCGACCACCGCCAGCGGAACGACTGCAAGCCCGAGGACGAGCGGCCAGTGGGCCCCGGGGCCACCGGCAGCCACCTCGAACACCGATTGCGTCGGCGGGAGCATGACGACCGCGACCTGCACGAGCGCCGACACCACGATCGCCACCAGCAGCGCCGGATTGGCCAACATCCCGGGTCCGAAACCCGACCGGCGATCGCTCCGGCAGCCGATCGCGAACAGGAGCTGTGCGAAGGCCGCCACACAGAAGGTCACCGTCCGGGCATGGATGAGCCGCGCGTCATCCCCCCGCCACACGAGCCAAAACGCCGCGACACTCACCGCCGCCACGAGGCCACCGTGGGCCACGATTTCCAGCCCGCGGCGCCAGGGAATCACCGCCTCATGGAGCGGTCTCGGCGGCCGCTCCATGATGTCGCGTTCCGGTGGCTCGACGCCGAGCGCGAGCGCCGGCAGACCGTCGGTGACGAGATTCAGCCAGAGGATCTGGATCGCCGCGAGGGGCGCCGGCCAACCGGCGACGGCCGCCACGAGCATCAGGATCACCTCGCCGGCGTTGCACGAGAGAAGGTAGTGCATGAACTTGCGGATGTTGTCGTAGATGCCCCGTCCCTCCTCGACGGCCGCCACGATCGAGGCGAAATTGTCATCGGTGAGCACCATGTCAGCCGCCTCGCGGGTGACGTCCGTGCCGCTGATCCCCATCGCGATCCCGATGTCTGCGGCCTTCACCGCCGGGGCGTCGTTGACGCCATCGCCGGTCATCGCGACGACATGGCCGAGACGCTTGAGCGCCAGCACGATCCGCAGCTTCTGCTCTGGCGACACGCGGGCGTAGACCTCGGCGTCGGCAGCGACGGCCCCGAGCGCCGCCTCGTCGAGCGTGTCGATCTCCACGCCGCTGACAGCCCTGG
>JBIIQL010000273.1:0-5406 GCA_044342095.1 Pirellulales bacterium | reverse complement strand
GCGGATCACCCGTGATGAGGCCCTCCGCGCGATGCGGGGGCGCCGTTGACGCTTGACGCCGCGCCGTCGGGCCCCGAGCCCGGCGGGACACCACCCGCTCCCCCCAGGCTCTCGGCCACCGCGCGCGCGTTCGCGGCCGTCATCGATCATCCCTGGCTCTGCCTCCTGTTCGCTCTCGGGCTCTCGGCGCTCGCGGCCGCCGGCTACCGCGATCCGGGCTTTGCCGAAGGGGCTTGGAAAGGGACGTGGTGGCAGGCAAAGGGCGAGGGCGATGCGTCCAAGGACCGGCCTGCGGGCGCTGTCGGTGGGCCGGCTGCGGCTCCGCGAGCCGAGACCTCCCGGGGCCGGCCGCGGCGGGCCGGCCGCGGCCGTGGCTCGGCGCTCGGGCGGGCCGACGCCATCATGGTGGTGGAATGCCCGCAGGTGTTCACGCGCGAGGGGACCGTCGCCCTCCGGCATGTCGTCGAGCGCCTGGAAACGCTCGACGCGGTGGCCGGGATCACCTGGCTCGACCGGGCGCCGCCGCTCAACATCTTCGGCCTCGACGAGCCGATCCTCCCGCGCGGCCCCGCTTCGCCGAAGCGCTTCGAGGTCGCGAGAGCCAAGGCGCTCGAGCATCCGCTCGTCGTCGGCCAACTCCTCTCGCCCGACGCTGAAACGCTCCTTCTGCTGATCACCTACGACTGGGCGCTGGTGCAGGAGGAGGCTGATGTCACCGACGCGCTCGTCGACACGGCCAAAGCCGCGGCGGCGGAGCATCCGGACGTGCCGATTTCGGTGGCCCTCACAGGCCCTGTGCCGATCCGGCTGGAATGGGTGCGCAACCGCGACGCCAACGAGCGGCTCTATCAGATTGTCGGTTATGGACTGATCCTCGCTCTTTCGGCCGTCCTCTTCCGCGGACTCTCGGTCGTCCTCGTCACCGCCGCGGCGCCGAGCTTGGGCGTCTTCTGGACGCTCGGGCTCGTCCGGGCGATCGGCCTCCAGGACAATCCTTTCAGCCACGTCATCCTCCCGGTGCTGTTGAGCCTCGTCGGCTTCGCCGACTCGGTCCACATGATGGTCGACATCCGTCGCGGGCTCGCCGCCGGGCTGACCCCGCGGGAGTCCTGTCGGCGGGCGCTCTCGACCGTCGGCGTCGCCTGCTTTCTGACGATGATCACGACCGCGATCGGGATGGCATCTTTGTCGCTCGCGCGTCATGAGGTGGTCCGCGACTTCGGCTGGTCGTGCGTGATCGGCGTGGCCTGCACGTGGGTGGCGGTGCTCACGGTGCTGCCGCTGTGCTGTGCCACCCCCTGGAGCCGCGTTCTCGCCCGCGGCGCCGGCCGCGAGGTGATCGGCGGCCAGCTCCACCGCGTCGCGCGCGGCATCGACTTCACCCTCAGCCACGCCCGGGTGACCAGCGCGCTGACGATCGGCCTGTTTGCCGCGCTGGCCTTCGTGGCCCTGAGGCTCGAGCCGGATGACCGCAAGGCGAACATCCTCCCGCCGGGGAGCGAGGCGCAGCGGGCCCTCGACCACCTCGACAAGGCGATGGGGGGGCTCGATGTCTGCTCGGCCGATCTCCAGTGGAGCGACGAAAAGACCCCGGAGGAAATCGCCGATGTTCTCGTCGAGGTCGATGGCGTCCTCGCCGCGGAATCCCTCCTCGGCCACCCCCTCTCCGTCTGCCGGCTCGTCGACGCCCTCCCCGGCGAGGGGGCGGCCCGCGAGCGGATGGATCTCCTCGATCTCCTCCCGCCGCCGCTCAAGGAGAGCCTCTACGATCCGCTGAAGCGGACGGCGCGGGTGACGTTCCGCGTGCCCGACCGGGGCACGGTCGCCTGCAAGCCGACGTTCGAACGGGTCGACGAAGCGCTGCGGCGGATCGAGGGGGCGCATCCCGGCTTCGAGCTGTCGCTCTCCGGCGAGCCGATCGTGCGGTGGCGCGATCTCTATCAGGTCGTCGTCGATCTGGCTCGCAGCCTCGGCACGGCCGCGATCGAGATCCTCGTCGTCATGGTGGTGGCGTTCCGGTCGCTACGGCTGGGACTGATCGCGATCATCCCCAACATGCTCCCGTTGGCCGCTGCCACGGGTTGGATGGTGGCGACGGGGCAGCCGCTCGACATCGTTTCGGTGTGCGCCCTGACGATCTGCCTGGGAATCGCCGTCGACGACACGATCCACTTCCTCTCCCGCTACCGCTTCGAGCTCGACCAGGGGCTCGAGAAGACCGAGGCGATCCGCCAGGCGTTCGCCGAGGTGGGGACGGGGATGATCATGACGACGATCGTCCTCGTGGCCGGATTCTCGTCGGTGCTCGCCAGCGAAAGCCGCGATCACCGCGACTTCGCCTCGCTCGGCATCGTCACGCTCGGCATCGCGCTGCTGTGCGACATCTTCTGCCTGCCGGCGCTCGTGTCGGTGTTCGACAAGCCACCGAAGGTGTCGGGCGATCCTCCCCCTGTTTCGTTCACCGACCAGGGAGTGTGACCTCGGCGCCGGTCTGTGGCGGCAAGGTGGCGGTGGCCCTGCCGGACTCGATCGCCAAGGGGGTGGTGCCCGCGGCGCGGCGTCGCACCGTCACGCTCCCGTCGCGGCGGGCGGTGACATCGATCTGGGAATCGTGGATCCGGATCGCCGTCACGGTCAGCTCCGGCCAGCTCGTCGGGAGCTGCGGGACGATCCGGCAGCCCTCGCCCGTCGGCTCGAAGCCGAGAAAGCCGTAGAGCATCACCTGCGGCACGAGGACACTTTCCATGAACTCCTCATCGATCCCCAGGCCCCCCGGTGGCCCGCCCCCCTGGAGCGTGCCGCGATCGTTCTCCGGGGCGTAGTACTTCCGGTAGCCCCCCTCCCCCTTCACTTCCCCATACCACTCGATGATCGCCTGCAAACGCCGCCAGGCGTCGTCGGGGCCGTTCGTAGACAACCGCGCCATCAGGTCGTGGTAGCTGAAGCCGAGGACCGCGCCGCCATCTTGCACCTGCCCTCCCCAGGGAATCGACTCCGGCCCCGACCAGACCCAGCAATAGGTCTCGACGTTGCGTTTCGTCGTCGCCCGCGGGGCGAAGCGCCAGTGATAGATGTCGGGGCCGCGCGCGGTATCGCCGTCGATTTCGCGCTTTCCATCGAGCCAATCGAGGATCGCCCGTGCCTGATCAGGCGACGCGAACCCATACGCGATCGCCTCGAGATTGACGAACGTGAAGCCGTAGTCGTGGGCTTTTCCGGTGGCGTCGATCCAGCCGACGAACCGGCCCTTGGCGGGATCCCAGAAGCGCGATTGGAAGTCGGTCTTGATCGCGGCGACGAGGTACCGCAGATCGTCGGGGCTCGAGGCCGCGTCGGTGATGCCGTCGGGAGCGGGGGCCGCTCCGGCGGGGATCATCCATTCCGGATGGCGGGCGACGGCGGCTTCGAGATCGGCGAGGCGCGCGAGGGCATCGGCGAGGTAGATCGTCGCCAGGCTGTCGTGGCCACCGAAGGGGAGGAGATCCCAGTAGTTGTTGCCGACACCGAGGCCGGGAAGGAGGCGCTTCGTGCCATCGGGCTGCACGTCCAAGCCGGTGCGGCCGTCATGCCCCACCCAGCGGACGACGACATGGTGTTCCTTGCGAACGTCGAACTCCGCCAGCGCCCACCGCGCCGCGTGCCGCATCCGCGGGAGCGAGCGGCGGATGAAGTCGAGGTCGCCGGTCCAGGCGAACGTCTCGGCGCAGCCGCGGATGAAGAGGGCATTGGTGATCGGATGGCGCGTGTCGATGGCGGTGATCACCGACTTGAGCGCCACGGTGGCCCCCCGGGCATCGTCGATTTCGAGTGAATATCCGGTGAGGAGGCCACCGTAGCCCGGTTGGCGGTAGAGGGGGAGGTTGACGGAGACAAGCGTCCCGTCCCCCGGTGGGAGCGGGAGGGGCACGCCCGCGGCTGGTTGCCAGCCTTCCTGCCCCTCGATCTGCCACCGCAGCCGGGCCGAGGCCCCGGCCGGAAGCTTTTCGGCCCCCCATTCGATCCGGGCAAACGGCGCCACGATCGTGCCGCAGCGGAACGGGGGCGTGGTGATCGTGACGCGATCGGCCTCAACATCGAGGAGCATGCCACGGAGCGGATCGGCGGCCGCCCGCGGCGCCGCGCCGTCGATCGCGAAGCCACCCGGGGGAACGAGGGCTTTGAGGCCGAGCTGCTGGATCGCCCACTCGTCGCCCGAGACGGAGAAGTGCCAGCCCGATCCGGTGCTTTGCTGCCAGGCGGGGAAGGGCCAACCATCCGAGTGGGCCATGCCGCGATGCTGCTGCATGGCGACGTAGCCCTCGTCGTCGATCCGTCGGCGGAGGAACGAGGCCAGATAATGCTGTCGCGGCGGCTCGGCGGCCCACAGCGTGGCGTGGGGGAGCCAGCCGTCCCAGAGCGTGCAGTCGCTCGAGGCCCGGGCGTGATGGTGGGTGTGGAGTTCGTCGAGGAGCGCAAGCGCCCGCTCCTCGCCGGGAACGATGAAGCGAGGGAAGTCGTCGGCCGCGGTGGCTCTGGCGGTCGGGAGGATCGCGGCGACAAGAAGGGGGGCAAGCAGGGCGGCACGGAGGGCCGATCGGAAGGCTGGCATCGGGGGCTCCGGAGCCGAACAAGAACGGTTGGGAAGGGGAGGGAAGAGGCCATCATCGCGTGTCGGCCGACGGGGACAAGCGGCGGCCGGTGGATGCTTGCGGCTCTTCGTTGGGAGTCGTACAACGTTGCGGTCTGGGAGGGGGCGGCGGCAGGCCGTTTTTCCGTCCCTCGAATCACCTGGAAACGCCATCAAGAGCCCCGCGACCCCGACGAAAGAGACCACGCATGGCCGCTGCCTCGACCGCCAAACTCCCCGAAGCCAAGAATGTCGGCGCCGCCCTCGGCAAGGCGATGGACGCCGGCCGCGGCATCCTCCGCCTCTCCCCCACCTGGGTGCCGCGGAGCTTCCTCCATCCCGGCAAGCGGATCCGCCTCCACCCCGACGACTACTACTCCTACGGCCTCGACCGTGGCGGGATCGACGAGCGCTGGTTCGCGAGCACGACCGAAGCCGCCAACGAAGGGCGGGTCGCCGACGAGGGGCTGTCGTGGTGTGTGCACGAGGGGCAGCGGTTCCTCCTCCGTGACGCCGTCACCGAGGGGCAGGCGAAGCTCGTCGGCAAGGGAATCTGGGATCGCTACGAGAAGTGGCCGGTGTACTCGAAGTTCTTCGATAACATGGGGCCGATCCCCCATCACATGCACCAGTCGTTCGAGGACGCCAAACTCGTCGGCCACGAAGGGAAGCCGGAGAGCTACTACTTCCCGCCTCAATACAACAACTGCGACAACAACTTCCCCTACACCTTCATGGGCCTCGAGCCGGGGACCACGAAGGAGGATGTCCGCCGCTGCCTCGAGAACTGGAACCGCGGC
>JBIIQL010000272.1:0-5422 GCA_044342095.1 Pirellulales bacterium | reverse complement strand
CTGGATGGCGGCAAGCGCGGCAGAGTCCTCGGGGAGCTTGTCGACGACGAGGGCGAGGTTTTTCCCCTTCCAGGCCGAGATCTCCATCGGGGCCCACCAGTCGGCCGCGCCGTCGGCGAGCTCGATGTCGTTTCTGACCACCGGCTCGCCATCGACCAGGAGCGTGACGAGCCGCTTCGCGGCGCCGTTCCTGATCGGGATCTGGAGGAAGCGAGTCTCGGCGACGAGCTCGCGGCGGGCATCTTTGAGCATCCCCTTCGGTCGCGTGTCGGTCTGGACGATCTGGTCGACATTGATGTGACCCCAGCCCCCCGTCGCGGCATCGATCACCCGCAGCATGGCGGTCTTCCCGGCGAGCTCCGCCACATCCCACGACTCGCGGAGGAGCGTCTCGCTCCCCCCTGGCCGATCGTTTCCGCCGGTGGCGCCGCGGACCGGCTTCCCGTCGACGAGGAGCTCGAGGGCGAGCTTGTCGGGATGGTTGCCACCGCCGATGAGAAAGCTGATGAAGGGCCGCTCGATCCGAAACGGCGGCGAGGTGAGCGTGCCGGTGCTGTCGTCGCCGCCGAGGAACGAATTGACGAGCCCCTTTCCCAGAAAGCCGTCGACGGCCATCTGCCCCGGAAGCGCCCCTCGGGCCGGCGCCGTTCCAAACGCCGATCCCTCGACGGTCCATGTGCCGTAGGACTCTCCGTCGAAGTCGGCGATCACGAGGTCAGCCCGCGGCGGGTCGGCCGCCGGCACTTCCGTGGGAGCGAGAAGGACGCCGGCGGCGCAGAGCCAGGGAGCGAGCGGGCGGAAGCGAGGCATGGCGAAAGATCCGTCGTGGAAGAAGCGATGCGGGAGTGGGAGCGATGCCGCAGGGGTCTGCCGGCTACGGAGCCGGTTCGATGACGAGGCAATCGAGGCCGAAGCAGAACCGGGCGGCGGCTGATTCTCAGTGGCGGCTGAATCGGGGCCGTTGGGGGGCAAAGCGGCCGGGGAACGATGGGAGACGCCGGCGATGACCAACCCCCACGATTTGGCATCAGTTCCAATCTTATCCGTAGGATCCGCCCGAACAATGGAATAAGGTGCTGATCGTTTGTGATAGATTGTGGAGACGTGCTGGCGGGGGATGAATCTCACGCCGGTCCCGGCTCGAGCCGAACCCTCTGGAGGTGAAAAGCGATCATGCCGCAGTCGCTGGCGACACCGCCGGGGTTCGTCATGTGGCGGACGCTGCCGCAGGGGGACGACCCGGGCTGGAAGCGGCAATGGTTCGGCAACGAGCTCGATGCCGGGGCGGTGTTGAATGTCCGCGGCATCGGTATCCGCGAGCCGATGTTCAACGCCGACGTTCATCGGCCAATCGGCACGGGTGACTGGCTGATCATGTTTTTCCACCGTCCCGCGCGGCTCCGGCGCGGGGAGGTTGAGCCATCGGTCGAGGCCAACACGCTCGTCCTCTGGCCCCCCGGGGCGGAGCAGTTCTACAGCTTCGGCACGGTGGCGAACGTCGAGCCTCATTCCTGGATGCACGTCGAGGGGAGCTGGGTGGCAGCGCAGGTCGACGAGAACCGGCTGCCGGTGGGGACGCCGATCGTGCTCGAGGACGACGCCCTCGTCGTGGCGACGCTCGAGTCGATGATGGAAGAAATGACCGCTCACGAGGTGCCCGATCGGATCATCCTCGGGAACCACTTCCAGAACTGGGCCCGATCGGTAGCCCGGTCCCTCCAGACCCGAGATCCACAGCATCGGATCCCCGCGGCGATCCTCGCCGTCCGGGCTCATCTCGACGAGCACGTCGCGGCGCTGCCGGTGCTTGACGACCTGGCCACGATCGCCGGCATGTCACGCAGCCATCTGTGCCACCAGTTCCGCCGCTACTTCGGCACGACGATCAGCCGGTATGTGGTCCGCAAACGGATGTCACTCGCCGAGCGGCTCCTCTACGACGTCACGGTGCGACCGGGCCAGATCGCGCGCGTGGTCGGGTATCCCGACATCTATCAGTTCTCGAAGCAATTCAAGAAAACCTTCGGCGTCAGCCCGACGCGCTACCGCCGGCAGCACGCCCGCGCGAACGAGGGGTGAGACGCGGTGGGACTCTCGCTTTGGGAACGGTCGGTGCCCCGATCGTCGTCCTGATGCGGTGTGGCTTTGGTCGGCGCGGTCCAGTCGCACCGTCGGCTCGTCGCCGGCTGAGCAGGCTTCAATCCCCCTTCGGGGTCGCGGCGTTGTGCTCGAGGGTCATCAGCCCCGCCTTGAGGGCCCGGTCCTTCTCGCGGAGGACTTCGAGGGTCTCCGGCGGGAGCTTCGTCTCCCAGCCGTGGAACGGCGCGAGCGCTGCGCCCCCCCGCGCCAGGGTCGAGAAGTCCTGGAGATCTTCGGCGTGGACCACGCCCAACGACGCTTTCTTCACGATGTAGTCGGCCAGCGGCGTCATGTTCCAAACCGGGCCGGTGATCACGCATTCGGGAGCCTCGCTGAATTGGTCGACGAGGTTGCCGAAAGCGAACACCCCCTTCTCCTTCGCCCCGGCGATCGCCCCCTCGCGCTCGGCGTAGATCACGTCGGCGCCGGCCGTGATCTGAGCCAGCGCCGCGGCCCTCGCCTTCGGCGGGTCGTACCAGGAATCGATGAACGTGACCTTCACCTTCACCGTGGCGCTGGCGTCATGGGCGCCGGCGATGAAGGCATTGATCGTCCGGTTGACGTGCGGCTCGGCCTTCCCACAGACGACGCCGACCATCCCCGACTTCGTCAGGCTGCCGGCGAGGATGCCGCAGAGATACGCCGGCTCCGCCAGGTCGCTGTCGAAGATCGACATGTTCGGGGCCTGCGGCTCGGCGGCCGTGCCGATCACGAACTTGATGCCCGGATTGGCGGCGGCGATGGCGCGGATCTCCTGATCGCCATCGGCGGCATCGGCCACGATCATGTCGGGCTTCGTGGCGAGGCTGGCGGTGATCGCCGCCGCCATCGGCGCGACGCCGGCGAGGTTGTCCTTCCAGGTGTAACGGATCTTGCCGGCCCGCTCCTCCATCTCCATCGCCGTGTGGATCACCATGTTCCACGGCTCCTCCAGCGGCGTCGCGTAGAAGGCTGCGACCACCGGCACCTTCGCATCGGCGGCAAGCGCCTCTCCGAGAGCCGGGCCTGTCAGCGCGGCAGCGCCAGCCAGCGCCGCGAGGGCGAGCATCCGGCGACGACCGGGAAGGGAGGGGCGACTGACCGAAGCGGCGGATCCCATGCGTTCAGCTCCTGGCGGGGGTCTTCATCCGGGCCGAGCGTACCACGCCGCGGGCGGGCGGAGTGAGGCCGTTTTTGGCCGTTTTTCGACGGTTTTTCGGTGCGCCAGCCAGGCTCGTCGGTCGGTGAGGGAAGGGGATTTCGGGGGTTCGAGCGGTGGCCAGGAGCGTCGGGGCAATCGCGTCACAGGAGGGCCGTGACATGGGCCGCTGCCGCCGAGGCGAGCCCGGCCGGGGCGTAGCCCCCCTCGAGCGTCGACACGATCCGTCCTCCGGCATGGCGGTCGGCGATCTCGCGGACGATCCCGGTGAGCTCGGCGAAGTCGGCGTCGGTGAGGGTGAATCGGCCGAGGGGATCGCCGTCGCGGGAATCGAAGCCGGCTGACACGAGGACGAGCTGCGGTCGGAAGCGGTCGGCCGCCGGCACGAGCCGCTCGCGGAACGCACCGACGATCTCCCTGCGGCCCGCGCCGGCCGGGAAGGGGCAGTTGATCGTAAAGCCCTCCCCTGCGCCACGGCCGGTCTCGTCGGCGTGGCCTGAGCCGGGGTAGAGGGGGGACTGATGTGTATCGAAGAACAGGACGCTCGGATCCTCGTAAAACGTCTCCTGCGTGCCGTTGCCGTGGTGGACATCCCAATCGACGATGAGCACGCGCTCGAGGCCGTGGATTTTTTGAGCGTGACGCGCGGCGAGCGCCACGTTGTTGAACAGGCAGAATCCCATCCCCTTCGCCGGCGTGGCATGGTGGCCGGGGGGACGGATCACCGCGAAGGCGTTTGCCACGCGGCCGTTGCAGACGGCGTCGACCGCGCCCAAGAGCCCTCCAGCGCCGCGTCGCGCTGCGTCGAGCGACGCCTGTCCCTTGATCGCCGTGTCGCCGGTGGAGAGGACGACGAGCCCGTCGGCGACATCCTCCCGCACGATCCTCAAGTAATCCGCCGAGTGGACGCGGAGCAGTTCGGCGTCGGTGATCGGGCGCGACTCGAGCGCGACGCAACGTTCAAGGAGGCCGTCGGCTTGGAGTCGCTCGAGGATCGCCGTCATCCGCCGAGGGCACTCCGGATGCCCGGGGCCGGTGTCGTGGAGGAGCGCCGCGGGATCGGAGACGAGACCGGTCATGGGCGTCGATCCGGGAAGGAAGGGGTGTGCGGGGCTTGAACGATCGTCGACGGCAGCGCCCCCTCGGAGGGGGTGGGAACGGGAGGGAAAGGGGTTTGGGGGGGCTGGGAAGGGTTGAGAAAGGGCAAAATTCGCCGGAAAACAGCCCCGTGGCGAGATGGTCTTGGGTTCCGGCGGCGCCGCGATACACTGCAAGGCCCGGAAGAATACAGATCCAACGGAGATTGCGACCGTGGCAGTGGCGATTCGGATGAAGCGGATGGGTCGAAAGAACCGCGCCTATTATCGGATTTGCGCGACCGACAGGCGGAGCCCGCGTGACGGCCGCGTGATCGAGGAACTCGGCACCTACGACACCTCCGTGCCCGACACGGATGCCCGGGTCACGCTCGACAATGCCCGGCTCGAGTACTGGCTGTCGGTCGGCGCCAAGCCGAGCGACGCCGTCCGGGTGCTCATCAAGAAGTACGGCGCCAAGGGAACCCGCGTCAAGGAGATGGAGTTGGCCCGTGCCAAGCTCAAGCTCCCGCGGATCGTCCCCGACGCTGGAGCCCCGGTGTTCGTTCCCGAAGTGAAGGCCCCGGCTGCAGCCGAGGTTCCCGCCGCTGAGGCTCCCGCCGCCGAACCGGCTGCCGAGGCCCCCGCCGCAGAAGGCTGATCCCACCGCGGGAGAGCCGCGGATGGTCCGTTCCCCCTACCGTCTCCCTGGAGGGCCTCCATTTCCGAGGCTGCGAGGGCCGATGAAGGGCGTGGCGCGACCGTTCGTGGGCGACCCTCATCCGGGTGCCCTCCCGGTGGTGCCGTCACGCGGGCACGAGTCCTTTGTCATGCGCATCGACATCCTCACCCTCTTTCCCGAGATGTTCACCGGCTTCCTCGACGGAAGTCTGCTCGGGGCCGCCCGCGCCTCCGGTCTCCTCGATATCCGGTTGACGAACATTCGTGACTTCGCCGAGGGGGTTCACCGGCAGGTCGACGACCGTCCCTTCGGTGGCGGCCCGGGGATGCTCCTCATGGCCGGGCCGGTGGTCGCCTGTGCGGAGCATGTCATCACCCACGGCTTCGC
>JBIIQL010000271.1:0-5423 GCA_044342095.1 Pirellulales bacterium | reverse complement strand
CTGGCAGCGGAACGAGTTCTACCTCGACAGCCCGCAGGCCGGCCCGCTCGCCACCCGCGGCTCGTCGATCTTCGCCACGACGACCAACCGCGACTTGGCCCGGATCGATTCGCTCGACGCCGGGGCCGAGCTGCGCCTCAATTGGCGCGTGCTCCTCGACGGCCAGCCGGAGGAGGACGGCCCGTTCGTGGCCGGCGATCGGATTGTCGTGTCGTTGGGCGACAAGGGCCTTCGCTGCTATTCGACGGAGACCGGCGAGCTCCTCTGGGCCAACGCCTGCCCGGGGGAAATCCTGGCGGTGATGGGGGATCGGATCTGGGTCCGCGACCGCACGAGCCATCTCTCCTCGATCGACCTTGTCACAGGCGAGGCCCTCAAGCAGTACTGCTTCGGCGCCTTCGACCACCTCGTCGTCAATCACCAGACCGACCGGCTCATCCTCGCGAGCCCCTCCGGCACGCTTGTTTGCCTGAAGGCGAAGGGGGCCGGGGCACCGAAGTCGTGGAGCGATCTCCAGCCGCTTCCCGAGCCGGACGTGGAAGCAAAGCCGGCCCGTCCGGCTCCGCAGCCGAATCCCCCCGCGCATCTCCAGAACAACGCCAACGCCTTCGATGACGAACCGGCCGAAGAGGCCGCCGACGAACCGATGGACGAGGACGCCCCGGCCGACGCCGACGGCGACTTCGGTGCCGAGCCGGGCATGGATGACGAACCCCCGGCCGACGATGCGAGCGGCGACGACCCGTTCAACGCCCGCGATTCGTGAGCCGCGGCGGCGGGCGCTCGGGGAAGGCATCTGCGGCGATGGACGTGATCGGCATCGATCTCTCCGGGCCCTGCAACGCGGCCGACACCGCGATCGCGGCCTTCCGGGCGAACGGGCGCAGGCTCGTGTTGCAGGAGCGCCTCGTCGGCGCTGACGATGCCGCCATCGCGGCGCTCATCAGGCGGGCCAAGCCCGACGCCGATCTGGTCGTCGGCCTCGACGCCCCGCTCTCGTACAACGACGGCGGCGGTGATCGTCCTGCTGATCGGTTCCTTCGCGCGCGGGCCGTGGCTGCAGGACTGCTCCCCGGCTCGATCATGCCGCCGACGCTCACGAGAATGGCCTACCTGACACTCCGCGGGATCACCGTCGCCCGGATCGCGGCGACGACGAGTGGAGCGCGGACGAGGATCGTCGAGGTCCATCCAGGGGCGGCCTGCGTGTTGCGCGGGGCGCCGGTCGAAATCGTGCGTGCCCTTAAATCAAGCGCGGCGGCGCGGCAGCAACTCCTCCGCTGGCTCGAGGGGCAGGGTCTGGAGGGAATTGGCGGCGGCTCTGATCCAGGCGATCACTTCGTCGCCGCCTGCGCCGCGGCCCTCGCGGCGTGGAAGTGGTCGCTCGGCGCTCCGGCTTGGATCCATCCTGCCGATCCGCCGTGGCACCCCCATGACATGGCCTGTTGACCGTCGGCCACGCCACCGCGGCGACGCCGCGATCCTCGGAGGCCCTCAGGATGCGAGCCGGCTGACCATCGCGATGACTGCCAACCGTCTCGCTGCCTAGGAATCGATGAACTGACGACGTTGCCGAAGGACCCAGGCTCGCTGGTTTCGGCGGCCGGCAGCTTTTTCCCCCGCATCGATTTTTTACCCGCACGGATGCAAAGCGATCTGCCTGGGGACTCGAGTTGGGCACCCCAAAGCCGGGGCAAGTTGCGTCCCCCGCCCGGTCACCGGCCTCGCAGGCTCGACATCGGCACGCGGGACTTCGGGTCCTGCTGCCAGCTCACGGCGAGGAGGTCGTAGAGCTCGGCGTCGAAGCGGACGAGGCGGTGCGGGTCCTGGAAAAAGCATTCGCTTGCCACGGCGAAAAACTCCACCGGGCTCTCCGCCGCGTAGTCGTCGAGCGCCACACTCCGCCCCTCATCGAGGGCTTCTTCGTAGCGCGCCCGGCAGGCCGCCAGCCGCGAGGCCCAGTCGCGGCCGTCCACCCCGCGCGGCAGCGGCGGGAGGCCGTCGAACGGGCCGTTCATGGCGTCGACGAGATGGGCAAACTCGTGGATCACCACCGAGCGCGGGCCGTCCTGGAGGAGCCCGCCACGGCGCACCGCCGGCCAGGCGAGAACGACGCTGCCACCATTCCAGGCCTCGCCGAGGCGCCGCTCCCGCCACTCCAGGTGCACACCCCCCTCGAGCGACGTCGCCTTCTTCCCCACCCAGTCGCCCGGGTAGACGAGAATCGACTTGAGCCGGTCGAAAAGCTCGTCGGGGAAGCCGAGGGCGACAAGGCCTGCCTGCCCGGCGATCGCGAGGCGGACGTCGTCGTCGACTTCCTGCCCGCCACACCCCTCGAATCGCTTCTCGTCGAGGAACACCGCGATCCAGGCGCGCCACCGCCGCGCGTCCGCTTCATCGAGCCAAGCCGCCTGCCGGCAGACTCTTGAAAGCGTCTCCTCCAAAAGGGGCGGAAAGGGACGCTGGCGGATCGCCCGGCGCCGGCGGGATCGCAGCCAGGAGAAGATCATGAATCACCGGTTTTGATCACCGCACCGGATCACCGGAACCATCACCGGGAAGATCTCCGTCCGGCCCGACGACGCCAGACACCGCGGCCGGCGCGGCTCGCGAGCGCTTCGCCGAGAGGAGCCTACGGCCGACCGACGTCGGGCATGATCTTGAACTCGTAGAGGTTCAAGTTGAGGGCCAGGAAGATGCAGCCGATCGCCAGGGCGATGAACGAGAGCACGAGCATCGCCGTGTAGACATTCATCGGCGGGCGGGTATCGTTGGCCATGGCTCGCAAAGACTCCTGACTGCCGCTCGCTGCGGCCGGACGATTCCTGACTGAGGCCCCGCCCGGGTCGCCCCGGCGACGGGGAGGGCTTCCGATCGATCAGGCCCGCAGCCGCGTCGCGACCTTGTCGCCGCGCTGGATGACGCCACGGACGAACTCGCGAATCACCACCGCCACCGCCTTGTCGGGCTTGATGCTGACGACGCGGACGCGGCCGAGATACTGATCGTTGCGGTAGACGTCGAGCTCATGCCCCATCTGCAGGCCGTCGTCGCCGCCGAGCGAGAGCTCGATCGAGTCGTCGATGACGTTCGTGACCACGCCGTCGATCTTCGGCACCGCGTCGCGGGGGAGGTTGTCGATCGAGAGGCCGCTCTGCTGGAGGAGGAGACGGGCGTTGGCCACCTGCTTCTCGAGCTGCGCCTTCCGCTCGCTGGCGATCTCGAGGAACGATTCCTTCTCGTGGAGCTCGGAGGCGATCTTGGCGGCCCGATCGACCTGCTCGTCGACCTTGTCCTGCTGCGTGCGGACCTCGGCGCGGAGGTCGGCGACGACCTTCGAGGCGGCCTCGAGCTCGAGGCGGGCGGCGGCGAGCTCGGCTTGGGCCTTCTCACGCTCGAGCTCCCGGGCTTCCTTCTCCTTGCGGAGGACCTCGAGATCCTTGTTCTTCTCTTCGAGCGCGGTCTGGATCTTCGCCACCACCTGATCGCGGGCCGCCTCGGAGGCCGCCACCTCGGCCTGGAGCTTGGTGATCTCGGCGGAGAGGTTGTTGCGTTCGGTCTTGGCCTGATCGAGCTGGGCCTTGTAGCCGAGTTGCTGGCCGGCCTTGATCTGCTCGCGGGTCCGCATGATCTCGTCGCGCCAGTTCGTGTGCGTCGAGTAGAGCGCCACGGCGAAGCTCATGAACACGAGGCTCATGATGAACAACGCGAACACGAAGATCTTGCCGATGGTGTTCATGGCTTGCCTGCGGGCCCTTCCTGGGCGTGGAACCGGGGGCTTTTGGGCGCGGAATCCCCGCGCAGAAACCGTCCGGGATTTTTCAGGATAGTTGTGGATCGGCAGGGGGGTCAACGATCCTGCACACCGTCGCTTTTGCCATCCCTGACCGGCAAAGTCGTGGCAGACGGGAGAGTCGGTGAACGGGGGCGAAACAGCCGTAAAACAGCTGTTTCGGCCAGGAGCAAGAGGAGAAGTCCGGCACAGGCGACCGTCGGGATCGGCCCGGTGAGAAGCCAGGGGCTCGTCCGCCCGTCGGGATGGACGGTGGCCCGGATCGTGCCGGTGGCCCGTCGCGGCCCCCGGTCCAACAACCGCCCGCAACCGTCAATCGCCGCCGAGAAGCCGGTGTTGGCGGCAATCACCAGGGGCGTGCGCACCTCCACCGCCCGGAAGATGCCGCTGGCCAGATGCATGTCGAGCTCGCTCGATCCCCAAAACCAGCCGTCGTTGGTGAGGTTCACGAGCACATCCGGCCTGGTGCCGGCCGTAGCCAAGCGGCTCACCACCCCGCGGATCGCCTCCGGGAGGGCCGTCTCGTAGCAGATCGTCGGCGCCACCCGCAGGCCGGCGACCGTCACCACGAGAGGCTCCCGGCCGGCCGTCAGCCCGGCGGGGAGCGGCGTCAGCCGGTAGAGGATGGGAAACCGATCGGCCAGCGGCACCGTCTCGCCGAAGGCCACCGGGAACATCTTGTCGTAGCGCCCCACCGGCACGCCCCCGGCGTCGAGGAACAGCGCCGAGTTGAAATGGAAGACACCGCTCGACGAGCGATTCGAAACGAGTTGCCGATCGACCCCGACCAGCCACGTCGTGGCGTAGCGCCGGGCATGGGCGGCGAGCGGATCGATCCGATCCTGCTCGAGGATCGCCCGGCAGCGAGCTTGACGGGCGGCCGCCGACTCGACACCGGCGCCGGAGTCCGCATCGCGCTCATCCGCACTTCGATCATGCTTCGTCGCCGGCCCGAGGATCCGCTCGACGACGTCTTCCGGCAATGCGTGATCGGGTTCGATTTCGAGAATCGGCCAGCGCCACATCGTCTCCGGCCAGACGATGAGGTCGGGCCGCGGCCCGGCGCCGAGCGCTTCACGCGTCAGCCCGTCGTACTCGGCGAGGACCTCCCCGGCGGCATCGGGATCGTGCTTGAGCTCGGTGTCGATCGAGCCCTGCACGAGGAGGACGTCGAGGGAGCGCGGGTCGAGAGGCGCAGTCTTGATCCGCCAGGCGCCGTACGCCAGCGCCAGGCCGATCGCCACGGCGGCGGTCGTAAGCGCGGCCACCGCCCGCCATCGAGGCCTGGTGCCTCCGGCCGCCGCATCTCCCCGCCCCGCGCCAGCCGCACTTACGAGCGCCGCCGCGACGAGCATCACGAGCCCCCCGATGCCGCCGGCGCCGGCCCAGTCGGCCAGCTGGATGAGCGTCGTCCAGCGCCACTGCGTGTGCCCGAGCCCGCCAAGGGTGAAGCCGCCGAGAATCGAGCCACGCAACTGCTCGCAGCCCATCCACACCACCGGTGCCGCAGCCAAAAGCGGCCAGTGAAAGTGCGTCATCAGCCGCCGCGATCCCCAGATGAACAGCGGCAGGTAGATCGACAGATAGGCCGACAGCGCCAGCCAGCCGATCGACGTTGCGGGGTGGGGGA
>JBIIQL010000270.1:0-5425 GCA_044342095.1 Pirellulales bacterium | reverse complement strand
TCGACGCCGATCCGACACAGCACGCGGCCACCGTGATCATTGGTAACCATGCCACCGGCCGATGGGGGATGATGCCAGTGGGGATCGGTGCCGAGCAACTCGCCGGCAAGGTGCGCCGGCTCGCTGGTTGGACGAAGGCCCAGCGCTACGCCGACGTCTACTCCGCGCTTGCCAAGAAACAGGCCCCCGACGGTGCAGACGCCACCGTGGCGGCTTCCGAGAAGTGAGCTGACGACGTCAGGATCTTCGGTTGGTGTCCCAGACCTTGGAGAGATGTTCGATGAGGTCTGGAAAGCGATTGGGCCGTCGTGACATCCTGAAAGCCGGGTCTGCCGGTGCGGGGGCCGCCGGGTTGCTCGCTGGCGGCGCGGCCCAAAAAGCCCAGGCCCAAGCCAGTCGGTTTCCGCTCCAGCGGCTCCCTGACTCCCCTTTGGTGGTCGACGTCCGTGAAATCCCTGGCGCTCTGCTCAACGAGCAGATCCCCCGCTGGGTCGATCCGATCGGCTTTCCCCAGTGGCTGCCGCCGATGGCGACCGGAGCTGCCCCCGCGGCCTATGGCTCGCCAGTTGGGGAAGTTCTCCACGGCGTGGCGCCGGAATGGTTTGATCATTCGGCCGACTGGGATCGCTTCCCGGTGCAGTATTACGGTCTCAGCCATCGCCCGGGGCGGGCCCGGTTTCTCCCCAGCACGATGAACCTCGCGACCGATTTCTGGGGCTACGCCGGCCGCCGGGCCGACGGCACGATGATGCCGACGGTCCTCCCGCCCACGTTCCGCTTCCGCTTCGGACAGCCGGCACTCGTGCGGGTGGCCAACGAACTCCCGGAAGAAGTGTCGGTCCACATGCATGGCGGCCACCAACCGGCTCACGCCGACGGCCATGCCAGCTTTCTCGTGCTCCCAGGGCAAGCCCGCGACTATTACTACCCCAACATCGTGCCGAGGGTGAGCGGCGGAAACAGCGGGCCGTTCGACTACTCGCATGCCCAAAGCACGATCTGGTACCACGATCATGCCCACCATCTGACCGCCCCCCACGTCGCCCGTGGCTTGGGAGGGGGAATGGCCCTGGCGCTCGACGACCTCGAGCTCGGCTTGATTGGCTCGGGCGTCCTCCCCGGAATCCGCGGCGTGTCGGATGTCGGGCCGGAATACCGCAATCCCTACGATCTCCCGCTGGTGATTCGCGACGACATCTTCGATGCCACCGGAGCCCTCCGCTACGTCGACAACTCCCACAACGGCTATCTCGGCAATGTCGCCCGGGTCAACGGCCAGGCCTATCCGTATCTGAGGGTGGAGCGTCGTAAATACCGCTTCCGGGTGCTCGTGGCGAGCAACGCCCGCGTGTGGCGATTCCGCTTGAGCGACAATTCGTCGTTCTTGAGGATCGGCAAGGATGCCTGGCTCTACCCCCAGCCGCAGCAGACGCAGTGCTTCATGGCCGGCCCGGCTACCCGCGCCGACATCGTGATCGACTTCAGTCGCTATCGCGTCGGCCAGGAGATCTACCTCGAGAACATCCTCCCCCAGCAAGATCCGCGTGGCCCTGGGGGAACGCTCGAGGCGATCAACGGCACGACCGTCGTCGGCACGCCGCCGTTCCGCCATCGCGTCTTGAAGTTTGTCGTCGGCGACCGCGATCCCCGCTTCCCCGACGCGACGATCACCCCCAGCTCACCTTTAAGGCCCCATGTCCCGATCGCCGACGCGGAGATTGTCGCCCGGCGGACGTTCCTCTTCGAGCGAAAGAACGGCGCCTGGGCGATCAACGGCCAGTTCTGGAATCCGGACATCGTCAACGCCATTCCGCGCCTCGGCTCGGCCGAGGAATGGACGATCAAGAACGGGGCCGGCGGCTGGTGGCATCCGATCCACCTCCACCTCGAGGGGCATGAACAGGTGGTCAACGTAAGGGCCGGTGGGGCGATTCCCTACCACGATCGATTCAAGACGGAGACGACGATGCTCGGGCCCAACTCCGAGTTCAAGATCCGCGTCCGCTTCCGGACCTTCAAGGGGCCGTTCGTGTTCCACTGCCATGCGGTGGAGCACGAGGATCAGGACATGATGTTCCAGTTCGATCCCCGCGATCCGGTGACGGCGAGCACGACGCCGCAGCAGTGGTTCCCGTGACGCGCGCGGCTGCTTGATCTGTGGCGGCGTAGGCTGGTGGCCTTGATCGCGGTCTTGGGCTTGCGAGGCTCGGGGTTGACCGCACCACGTCGCCGGACATTCGCGTCGGCCATCCGTGGCCTCCGCTCACTCCGCGCCGCCTGCGCTTTCGCCCTCCGGGCTTCGCTGGCCGGCGAGGCCGTCTCCCGTGGTACGGCCAACCCCTCGCAGAGGCCGGTGGTGGTACAGGTGCGGGATTGGCTGTTTCCCCTTCGACGAGGCGTCGCTGGATGCGACGCCAGCGGCGCCAGAAAACCCTTGGCGTTGGCACCGACCGACCAAGCAAACGTGCTGAGTCGGCTGTCCCACAGCCGACGGGCCATGGATGGCTTCTTGCCATGCGACGGGGCGTCGCTGGATGCGACGTCGTCGGTCGTGCCAACCCTTGGCGTTGGCACCGACCGACCAAGCAAAAAAAGGCCATGGATGGCTTTTTTTGCGCTCAAGTCAGTGCGGGAGGAAGGTGTGACGGATCGTCACTTGGCGGACCTGACGGCTCGTCGGCTCGTAGCAGCGGAGGCGGATCTCGATCCCGCGGAGCGGTGACGGATAGGGCGGGGAGGTCTCGCGTTCGCCGGCGTCATCGACGACTCCATCCTTCGGCCAGAGTGGCACAGCACCGTTGGCCCGGGAAGGAACCTCATCGTCGAGATCGTTGCTCCCCTGGTCGACGCCCGCTTCGCCATCTTCGTCGAGGCCGTTGGATTCGTAGTGGGTGCTCCAGGTGTCGTAGGTGCGCCGCGCGGAGGCCGATCCGACGAGCTTGCTCAAGGGGTGGCCCTGCCCGGCGAAGCGCGGGGCGGATGGGAGCGCGGGGAAGCCCGCGGCGGCGTTGACGCCGTTGCCGAGATCGACATAGGCCCCGGTGGCGGGCCCCGGGGGAATCGCGACGTCGTCTCCCGGCGCGACGACGGTTCCGGAGGAGTCGGCGAGGGGCGCCGCCGGGTCGAAGACGCGGACGTCGAACGCGACGACATTTGTGAGCATGACGTCCTCGCCGCGGCGGGCCGACAGGCTGTCGAAGAAAAGCCCTTCGGCGCCGGCGGGAAGCGTGTCGCGGGCAGGGTCGCTCGACGCGATCTGGTGATCGACGAGGAACGGGTAGGGGAAGCCCGATCCGCTGACGTCGCCGGCGACGTTGTGGAGGAAGCGACGCTCGCGGCGGGTGAGATCGGCGAGGGTGTTGGGGATGAGATCGTCGCCGAGCCTGGCGACCGAGACGTCGAATTGGTCGAAGAACGAGCGGAAGCCGTCGGTGAACGAACGGAAGGCCACCCGGTTGCCGTTGGCATGGAAGGGGTCTTTCCCGACGTAGCCGAGGACGAGGAGCTGACGGCGGTAGAGGGTGTGCGTCGGCGGGGAGGTGGCCGGGACGGTCGGGCGGAGGAACCAGGCGACTTCGGCCGTGTCTCCCTGCATCGATCCGCCGGGGAACCGGCCGGTGAACGGGGCGCGGACGTCGCGCGTCGTGAACAGGAGCACATCATCGTCGTCGGCCCGCAATTCGTCGGAGCCGTCGGCGGCGTCGAGGTCGCGACGCGGGCCCTCGAGGATCTCGAAGTAGCCCTCCCCCTCCGACGGGCTCAAGGGGGGAAGGAGCGCCGCGGTCGCCCCCTCGAGGTCGCGCCGCAGCCGGTAGGAGGTGGTGCGCAACCGGGCCGAAAGCTCGGTGAGCGAACGGCTCCCGGAGACGCTCGCCCCGAACACCGCAAACAGCTGCGCTACCACCGCCATGACGATCACCGTCAGCGCCGTGGCGACGAGCATTTCCGTCAGGGTCAGACCGCGCCGGTTCAACGGATCACCCGCTCTACGAGGATGCCGTCGCGAACGTTGTGGTCGTGGCCCGGCGCGAATCCGACGGGGATCGAGCGGTCGTAAAGGAGAAACATCCGGTGGAGGCGGATCGCGTCGCGGTCGATTGGAGGCGGCGTCCCCGGGCCCGTCGTGGGAATCGTCCGCAGCGTGATCCAGATCCCGAACACGTGCGAGCGGTTGGTGGCGATGTTCCCCAGCCGCAGCGCCGTGTGATATTCGTGCATCGGGTTGAGGTTGGCATCGGGGATCGAGACGGCGTCGTTGCGGATGATGAGTGGCTTGATGCCGTCGTTGCCGGAGAGATTGAGCAGCTGCGGCGTCGACTTGGCCGGCTGGAGCGTGCCTGCGGTGCCGCTGCTGGCGAGCTCCGCATAGCCGATGTCGGCGGCATTCGTGCCGCTGGTGCGTGCCTTCACGAGGCCGAAGGGAGGGCGCTTCGCGCGGGCCGGATCCGGATCGCGCCGCACCGATCCCTGCACGACTGCCTCCCAGACGGCATCCGATTGAATGGTGTTGAGGTTGACCCGCCCGGGTTCGCGCCCGGCGGCGATCTGGTTGAACTCCGCCGGGGATTGGTGCTCGGCCCCCGCGTTGCCGTAGAAACCGACACGGAGCCCCTTGACGGCGTCCCAGTAGTCGGCCGTCCGGTCGATCGTGTGGCGCACCCCGGCAAACCGGGAGGGAACGGTGAAGACGTCGAGCGCGAGCATCCGGTCGCCGGGGATGATGTCGGGAAGGTAGATGCCGTCGTCGGTGGGAGTGAAGTAGTCGGCGAGCATCCCCTTTCCCTCGGTACTCGTCTCGTCGCGGACACGGAAGGTCCCGAATCCCGGCACGAAGATCAGCTCGACAGGACTCGTGATCGGGCGGTTGGGCCACATCATCCAGGGAGGGGCGCCATCCCAAGCGGCGGTGACGGCCGGGGTCTCGTTCGCTTGGAAGGGCCGCTCGTCGTCCTGCTGGATCCAGGCGTTGCTCCGCTTGCACGCCGTCGGGGTCTTGTTGCGCTTCTTGAGGGGATCGGCAGGCGGCGTGTCGTCGTCATCGTCGTCATCGTCTGTATCGTCGTCGTCGTCGTCGTCGTCAGAGGCCGGCGGATCGGGGCGGAGATCGGCGACGAACACCGGCAGGGCATCGATGATGAGGTAGGGGTTCGTGGCGGCGTCGTGGGGGAGGGTCGGATCGGCCAGTCGTTCGAGGGTGACGGCGGTCTTACGGGGATCGAGCGCCTCGGGAGTGGCCGCCGGGAGCGTTGCCCGGCAGCCTGGAATCGGGGTGACGATGGCACTGGTGCCCGGCTCGGGAGCGGCCTGGAATCCCTTCGCCGACGCCCCGTCTGGCTTCACGAACATCCACTGATTCGCCTTGAGGGACGACTGCCCCTGGGGAAAGGGAAACGCTCCGCCGCAGCGCAGACGCCAGATCGGATCC
>JBIIQL010000287.1:0-5253 GCA_044342095.1 Pirellulales bacterium | reverse complement strand
CGGCACGCCGGCCAAGGGAACCAAGCCGAAGCCGGCCACGGCGAGCACTCAGTTGCTCGGCATCACCAAGGCCAGCGTTCAGAGTTCGAGCTTCATCTCTGCGGCCAGCTTCCAGGAGACGACGAAGGTCCTCACCGAAGCCGCTCTGGCCGGCAAGGTCGACAACCTCGTCGGGCTCAAGGAGAACGTCATCCTCGGCCACCTCATCCCCGCCGGAACCGGCTTCAATACGTTCCAGAGTTCGGAGGTCCGAGTGCGCCCCGAGGCGCTCGATTCGATGCGGAACGACCCGGTCGGGAAGACGCTCGCCCAGCACTTCCCCCTCCTCGAGGACTCGGCCCCGGCGACCGACTCGCGGTTGGGTGGAGACTCCGACGCGTCTGCCCTTCCCGAAGCCGATCCTTCCCGAGAGCAACTCTGATTCACGGACCGGTCCCGGTCGGTCGGAAATCCTGCCGACCGACTGGGACCTCCGTCAGCGTTCCGAGTTCGGAATGGGCCTGATGGCGGCTTGCCTGCCCGGCCGGTGGTGACGGTCGGTCCGTCGATGCCGAGGGGAACCAACGGGGTGCGGTTGCATCGCCCCCAGCGCCGAAGGAGCATGGAACGGCTATCTCCCCGGAGCCTCTCCATGCGTCCCGTCAGAGCCCCCCGCCGCAATCGTCCTTTCGGCGATCCCTCGTCTGGGTCGAGGGCCGTGCTTGTCGGCCTCATGCTCGCCGTGGCAGGAGGCGGCGACATTCCAGTCGTTCAAGGCCAAGTCGTGCCCTACAACCCCTACGCCGACAGCCAGGATCCCACGCCGCCAGTGCTTCCCGACGGCACGATTCACTGGGGGACGTTCTTCAAGTCGGCGGCGATCCAAAAGGCCTACGAGCGGCTCTGGAACCTCGGCGCCTGCCGCAACACCAACAAGGCGATCACGATCCCGGTCGAGAACAACAAGCTTTCCATCGATAGCCTTCCGGAAGACGAGTTTCGTGGCGTGGTGAAGGCGGTGACCGGAACCAACGCCGGAGGCGCCGTGGCCTTTGTCGAGACGTCCAGGGACGGTTCGGTGGGGGCGGAACGAGTCGCTCTGCTCCATCCGGCCGGTGTGTCGCGCGTCGATGTGTCGGGGACAGCTGGCGTTTCCCTGCTCGCCCCGGGAATGGTCGTTCGATTCCAGGCGAACGTCGACAGCAAGGGGAAGGGGTCGACCCCGATCCGCGTGCTCCACGTCGCCAATCCCTCGGGCGAAGCCAGGCCATCGGCCGTCACCCCCGGTGTCGACGAGATGGTCATCGGAAAGGTCGTGCAGTTGAAGCGGGGCGTCCTCTCCGTTCGTGTTGAAGCGGGGAAGATCCGTCGCCTGACGCTTCCTCTCGCCGACGACGCCGTCGTCGAGGTGGCGACATCCCAGATCGGCCTCATCCGCCCCGGTGACGCGATCGACATCAAGGGGCGACTCTGGACCGGCGAGGGAGCCCTCGGTGACGGAACCGTGTTCGCCGACGAACTGAGCGTTACGAAAAAGGCCTCTGTGACCGTCGATCGGCCGGGCGAGCGTGCTGACGCCGCTGCCCTCGGCGTCCGCTGAGCGGACGCCGGCCGAGGGCGCTTCCCGTCGACGGGCCGGTGTGACAGACTTCGCGGGCAGGGGATCGCGGTCGCCACGCTTGGCGTGCGTTCCCGTCGACTCCTCGGAGCCCCTCCATGGCGGCACGCCCCCCCGTCCCGCGTGGCATCCCCTGGCCGATCGTTCAAGGTCTGGCCGCCGCGGCCGTCGTCGCCGTGTTCGTGGTGGTCATGCCACGTGTCGGCCGACGATCGGGCCGTCCCGCTGGACGAGGTTTCGAGGCCACGATCCCGTCCACCACGGCTCCCCCCGGGCAGACACCGGAAGCCATGGTGTGGATTCCCGGCGGGGAGTTCTCGATGGGATGCGATGACCCCCGCGGCAAACCGTTCGGCGGTCGTGAGCCGATGCCTGACGCCAGACCGGTCCACCGTGTTCATGTCGATGGGTTCTGGATCGATCGCACGGAAGTGACCAACGATCAATTCGCTGCGTTCGTGGCCGCCACCGGCTACGTGACGGTGGCCGAGACGCCTCCCCGCGCCGAGGACTTCCCCGGCGCCCCAGCCGAGAATCTCGTCGCCGGCTCGATTGTCTTCACCCCGCCCGAGGGGCCCGTATCCCTCGACAACCATTACCAATGGTGGGCGTACGTGCCGGGCGCCAATTGGCGCCATCCCACAGGCCCCGAGAGTTCCATCGAAGGCCTGGGCGCCCATCCGGTGGTCCAGATCGCTCACGACGATGCCGTAGCCTACGCGTCGTGGGCCGGCAAACGCCTGCCGACCGAAGCCGAATGGGAGTTCGCGGCCCGGGGAGGACTTTCCGGAGCGATGTATCCCTGGGGTGACGAGTTCCTCCCGGAGGGTCGGTTGATGGCCAACACTTGGCAGGGGCCCTTTCCGAGTCCCAACAGCGCCGAGGATGGCTTCGTGTTCGCGTCCCCTGTCGGCTCGTTCCCGGCCAACGGATACGGCTTGCACGACATGTCAGGCAACGTCTGGGAGTGGTGCGCGGACTGGTACCGCCCCGACACGTACGCCCGCGATGCCCGCAAACCGGACCAGCCCCTGAAAAACCCTCGGGGACCGGACACGAGTCACGACCCCCAGGAACCGGGGCAGGCGAAACGGGTGCTCCGCGGTGGCTCGTTCCTCTGCACCGACCAGTACTGCTCCCGGTATATCGTCGGCACGCGGGGGAAGGGGGAGGTGTCGAGCGGTGCCAATCACATCGGCTTCCGCTGCGTGCGGTCGCCGGAGTGATCAGTTCGATCGCGGCCCCAGAAGGCATCGGAACTCGCTCCACCCGAGCGTGTTGACGACGTCGGCGCTCGTCAGTCCTGCACGGCGCGCCTGGAGCACCCCACACCGCATCACGCCGAGCCCCCGGACGGAGTGGGCATCGGTCGAAATCACCATCCGCACCCCGGCCCGCCGTGCCGCGGCGGCATGGTGATCGTCGAGATCGAGCCGGCTCGGATGGGCGTTGATCTCCAAGAACGTCCTCGAGATCGCGGCGGCAGCGATCACCGCCTCCATGTCGACGTCATACGCCGGCCGCCGGTTGATGAGCCGGCCGGTGGGGTGCCCGATCGCCCGCACCGACGGGTGCCGGATCGCTTCGAGAATCCGCTCCGTGATCCTTTCCCGGGGCTGGGATTGCCCGTAGTGAAGGCTCGCCACGACCCAATCCGCCCGCGCGAGGACATGGTCGGGGAGGTCGAGCCCGCCGCGCTCGAGCATGTCGACTTCGATCCCCTTGAGGACCACGATCGGCGCTGGACCCTCGGCGGCGAGCGATTCGTTGAGCCGGTCGATGCGTTCCCATTGCCGCAGGAGCCTGGTCTCGTCCAAGCCGCGGGCCATCGACACCCGCTGCCCATGATCCGTGATCGCGATGTACTCCAAGCCCCGCTCGCGAGCGCCCCGCACCATGTCGGTGAGCGTATCCTCGCCGTCGGTGTCGGTGGTGTGCATGTGAAGATCGCCGCGGATATCCCGCTCCTCGACAAGGAGGGGGAGTCTCCCGTCGGCGGCGAGCGTCAATTCGTCACGGCCCTCACGGAGTTCCGGCGGGATCCAGACGAGTCCGAGGGCACGGTAGAGATCGGTCTCGGTCGCAGCCGGCGGCGGTACTGCTCGGGAATCAGGATCGACCGGTTGGAATCCGTATTCGTTGAGCGACCAGCCGTGCTCCCGAGCCCTCGACCGGACGCGGATATTGTGTTCCTTGGAGCCGGTGAAGTAGTGCCAGGCGGCTCCGAAGGCGTCGGGGCCGACGACCCGGAGATCGATCTGCATGCCTCGCGGCCCACGGAGGCTCGACTTCGTTCCCCCTGAGGCGATCACGTCGGTCGTGTGCTCCCAGCGACGGAAGTGTTCCATGACCGTAGCCGCATCGGTTGCCACGGCGACGAGGTCGATATCCCCGACCGTCTCACAACCCCGCCGCCAACTCCCCGCGGCCTCGATCCGATCCACCGCCGGACATCCCCGCATCCAGGCAAGGACGTCGACGACGACCTGATCGGCATCGTCCCACAGCTGGCGCTCCCCGGTGGTGCTTCGGACGAAGGCGAGACTCTTGAGAATCGCGGCCTCGGTCTTCTCGCCAAAGCCCTTCACACCGCGCACGCGCCCTGTGCGGCACGCCTCTTCGAGGGCATCGAGGGAATCGATTCCCAGCCCATCGACGAGTTGACGGACCTTCTTCGGACCGAGCCCCGGAACCCGCAGCAGGTCGAAGACCTCCGCCGGAACCCGGGCCGACAGCTCGTCCAAGAGCGGGAGCCGCCCGCTGTCGAGGATCGTCTCGATCTTGGCGGCAAGATCCCGTCCAATGCCCTCGAGATCGGTGAGGGATCTCGTCTCGTCGCCCCTGATCGCATCGAGCGCCTCGATCTGATCGGCGATGGTCCGGGCGGCCGCACGGTACGCGCGGATCCTGAACGCATTCTCCCCTTCGTATTCGAGGAGATCGGCGAGACGATCGAAGAGGGCGGCGACGTCGGCGTTGGTCACGGACACTTCCGAGGATCAGCTCACTGCTGCGAACGCGAGGGGAGGGCTGCCGTCGGGTAGGCCACCGCACGGGGCGCGACCGGCTGCCACGAGGTGGTGTGGGCCGTCGGAGCGAGCAACCGGGGAAACGCCCCGGTGGTCGTTCCCGGCCCGGGGCCAGGAACCGTAGGCATGCCGGGGGCCACGGCACGCGGAGCCGGAGTGGCCGGCGCGGCAGGAATCGGCACCAACCGCTGGGTACCGGCCTGAGGGGCCTCACCCGTGATCGGTGTGGCGGCAGGGGTTTGGCCGGTGGCGGGGGCGTTTCCGCTCGCCGCCGGTGCCGTGGCACCGCTTCCGGCCGGAGCCGGAGCAGCCGTGGCTGCCGCTGCGGGGGCTGAACCTGTCTGACCGGCGGCAGGGGACTTCGGCAATTCCGTGATCGGACGCAGCGACGGGGCGGGCGTCAGCGACGGAGGGCTGGCGGGCTGGAGCCCCGAACCCTGCTGCGGCGCCGGCGCAAACGAGCCACTCTGAGGAACGATCTGCTGTTGGAAGGTGGGCTGGGCGACAGCCCCACCTTGCTGGAGCGCCGGAGCCGAGATGCTCGTCTGCCCAGGCACGACCTGCTGCGAGATGTCGGCACCGGCGGCGCCCCATGCCTGGGGCGTCGTCTGCACCGGCGCGGCGAAC
>JBIIQL010000269.1:0-5438 GCA_044342095.1 Pirellulales bacterium | reverse complement strand
GAGCAGGCGTAGGTCAGGGTCACGCCGCTCTCGGGCCATTGAATCGTCGCGTGCCCTCCGAAGCCGGCGAAGCAGGCGTCGATCCGACGACTGCCGAGTTCCCGGGGGTTGGAGAAGTCGAGGTCGGCGGGGACCGGCTCGGGGGATCCGTCCGGGAGACCATCGGCGTCGATGTCGGGATGGATTCGCGGCGCGGTGAAGCCGAGGACGACCGGCTCGCCATCGCGCGTGAGCCAGCGGCGGTAGTAGGGGTGCCAGCCGAATCCGGCCGGCATCGTCGTCTCGCCACGATTCTCCAGCCGCAGCGTCTGCTCGAGCCGGTCGCCAGACAGCGTGATCCCGACGGTCGCGTGAATCGGCCAGGGCCAGTTGAAGTCGGGACAATCGCCCGAATCGAAGGCGAGGACGAGGCTCGACGGAGTCTGCTCGACGATCGTCCACGGCCGGGTGCGGACGTCGCCATGGATGGCGTGATTCTTGGCGTTGGCAAGCTGGTGCTCGCGTCCCTCGAACACGAAATGCCCGTCGCGGACCCGGTTGGAATAGGGAAGCATCAACCAGCTCGCTCCCCGCGACCCGGGATCGGGCATGAGGTCGAGCCACGCATCCCCACGCTTCACGCGCATCGCGAGCAGGCTCCCGCCGCGAGCCGGGCTGACGACGACGACCAACCGCTCGGAGTGGAGCTCGATCGGCCCAACCTCTTCGGCCGCACCCCGCGGGCCCATGCCGAGGATCGCGACCACCGCAACGACGATCGCCACGGCGATCCCGAGTCGCGAGGAGCTCCGCGTGGGGAGAAACCTCACTCGAGCGTTTCCTTGTCCATGTCGAGCTGCAGGTCGGGGACTCCCTTGTCGGTGACGATCACTCGCCACGGCGACTTTTGCCCGATGAGCTTCTCGTTCACGAGCCCGCCGCCTGGGGCATCGAGCGGGATGTTGATCTGCACCGAGTAGTTGCCTGGAAGAACGCCCTTCTTCCCCTTGAAGGAATACATCTCGAACTTGCCGTCGGCATCGGTCGAACCGATGAAGCACTGGGCGGCGATGTCGTCGGCGACGAGATTGACCCCCACCCCCTCGCACGGCTTGCCGCCGCGAGTCAGGCGGCCGGCGACGGGAACTTCCCCCTTGTTACTCGAACAACCGACCGCCAGCAGACACACAAGCGCGAGCAGGAAACCACGAACCATGACGGGGTCCTCGGGCAGGAAATTGGGGGTGGAGCCAAAAGGAGGAGCAGGGAGAGAGAAACTCGAAGAAAAAAAGAACCCCGACCCCGGCAAGATCGCCGGGGCCGGGGTCTCATGAACGAACTCAGCGGCTCAGAACGCTGTCGGGGACGACCTTGCCGTCGGCAATGTCGACCAGCGCCGTGATCACCGTCCCGACCTGGACGCTCGTCACTGACCCATCGGCGAGGCCGATCGTCGCACCGCCCGGGTGGGGGGTGCCCCAGTGGCCGCGGAAGTTGGCCCAGCCGATGCCGTCGCAACGCTGATCCTGGAAGACGTTCTGCGTGGCACAAACGCCACCCGAACTCAAAGCCCGCGTCGTCTCAACGCCCCCCGCGAAGGCCCCGTCGCGGTACGAGAGGCATCCGGAGTTGTACATCCGCGTGTCCATCGAGATTTCGCCGACGAGGAGCGTGTAGCTCGTGCCGTCGACGATGTCGGTGACGCGGACCGGACGACTGACGTCATACGTGCCGTACCGCTGATAGCCGCGGTTGCGCGGCCAATTCATGTCGATGTCACCAGCCCTGGCGATCTTCGAGAGAATGCCCGACTGTGTCTGCGTGCCGGCGATGCCGTGATCGGGCGTGATGGACTGGTTCGTCGCGTAGTCGGTGATCATGACCTTCGTCTGGCCACCGGTGAGGAGATACTTGGCAGCGAAACCGAGGGCCGTCGGGAGCGTGCCGTTGGAGTTGGGGATATTGGTGAAGATCCGGTCGTTGCCGTTGCCGTCACCGATCGTCTCGGCACCGCTGCTGGCACGCGACGGGCACGAGAAGATCGGCATCGTCGCCGAGTACGCCATGCTCTGGAACTCGTTGGTGAGCTCCATGAAGGGCGCGGCCGCATAGAACGGGCTGCCGGTCTGCGTCTCGACGCCACCGACCGGGCTGCCGAACGACCAGGCACGGTAACGACCCGAAGCCTGCTCGAAGGCCCCGCCGCTGGTCGGCGGACAGAGCGTCCCGCCGGCGAGGACGCCCACTTGATCGCGGGTCGAGACCGAAGCTCCACCGAGGGGGAAGCACTTGTTGCTCGACTCGAAGTTCATCATCCCGAGGACGAGGTTCTTGACGTTGTTGGTGCAGCTCATCTTGCGAGCCGCTTCACGCGCTGACTGCACGGCAGGGAGGAGGAGGCCGACGAGCGTACCGATGATGGCGATGACGACGAGAAGTTCGACGAGCGTGAAGCCGCCACGCCGGACGCGGGTATTGATGGACATGGACTTGGATCTCCAGAAGCTGCGGGGATTCGACGATGGATAGAAATAAAAAATCAGGCTCGGACGGGCGACGCTGAGCGATGCTGGCCTTCGCCACCAGAGGACCAAAAGCAAGACCGCCATCCTGGCGAGTCACGGAAAGCCCCCCGCCCCGGCTCCGCAATTGCCAGGGATCTTGCGGCAATGTAACCCAATTGGGTAACGGGCTCAAAGAGGGTTTCGAGCGTGAACTCGCCCTTCGGCGGCGGGAGCCGCCTCTTACACCCCCCCCAGATAGGCGAGAAGATCGGCGGCCTCGGCGGCCGAGAGGTCCCGGAGGAGCTGCTCAGGCATGAGCGACTGCGGTTGCTGGACGAACTGCTCCACGTCCTCCCGCGGAATCCGGGCGTCGCGGCCTTGCGCGTCGCGGATCACGATTTCGGTCTCGGATCGCTCCACGAGGAGCCCGGTGTGGACGAGGCCGTCTTTGGTTTCCACATACCATGTGGCGAACTTCGGTTCGACCTTTCTCGACGGCTCGAGGAGGCTCTCGAGGATCTCGGCCCGGGTGAGACGCTTGCCGATCCCGGCCAAATCAGGGCCAATCGCCAGCCTGTCGGCCGCCGGGTCGCTGGCTCGGTGGTGACAGCTCCGGCAGCTGAGTGACGCCGACTCCCACAGCCGTCGTCCCCGGTCGGCATCCCCCTCGAGCGCGAGAAGGTCGGCGGCCCGGATGCTCGTTCCCAGCCGTTCCCGGCGCTGTTCCTCGGGTGTGAATCGCTCGAAGAGGTCGCGGATCTGCGGGTCGCCGTGGGAGGTTCCCCAGGCCACCATCCGCGCCATGACCTCGGGGGGATGCGTGCCTCCATCGATCGCCCGGAGGACCCCGAGCGCTTTCGACGGCGAAGCGTTGGCCGGCGGCTGATCCCCGGCACGTGTTTCCGGCGTCGCCGCGGCGACATCGGTGGGGAGGGAGGCGATCCAGTCGCCGATCAGCTTCAGGCCGCGGCCATCGACGACCGTCGAACCGAAGTGGGGCATCCGCCCTCGTCCGAGCGTCGCCATCCGGTAATAGAGCACCGACCGCGTCGGATCGCCGGCCGTCACCACCGCCGCGTCGTCGAGCGCGAAAGTGCCATGGCTTGGCCGCAGGCCGAGAAGCTTCGTGCGGTCGAGGGCGACATCGGCCCGGACGTCGAAATCCGAGGCGCCGCCGCCGCCGCGGAGGTGACACTGAGCGCAGTTCATCTGCAGGTAGCTGCGGGCCCGACGGTCGAGATCGGCCGTCGTGTCATACGGATCGACCGGCGGCGTCACGCTCTCGTCGAGCGGCTTGGCGACCAGGCCGAGATCGGCGAACAGACGCAGCTGGCTGCCCGGCTTCTCCTCGCCATCAGCCAGCTTCACCCGGGGATCGACAGGGCGGTTGAGCTGCGCTGGCGTGAAGCCGTAGAGCGAGCCGCCGCGAGTCGTGTGGCACATCAGGCACTCGGTGCGGCTGGCCACCCGGTAGCTCTGCCGATGGACAACACCCGGCTCGTCCACATCGGCAATCTCGAGACGCACAGCGGCCCCCTCCGGGCCGACGAGTTCGGCGTCGGTCTGTTCGTCGTTCCAGAGATAGCTGTAGGCGCACCAGTCGGCACCGTTGAAATGGAGGAGTTGGGTCTCGATCCGCCGGATGGTTCCGGGGGAGGTCTCGATGGCGACCGTCTTGGCGAGGACGCCATCGGTGGGGAACTTGAACTTCCCCCGAATGAAGCCCTGCTGCGGATTCTGCATCTCGTACAGCGAGAGCTGCGCCTTTTCTGGCAGGGCGAGCCAGCGTTCGGCGATCGTGCCGTCGGCCCAGGCTTCGGCGCTGACGTCATACGGAACGACACCAGGGGCCGGGGCCTGCGCGGCGGTGTCGACGAACAGGCCCGTCTCGCTCAATCGCGTCGGAAAGCGGAGGTTGGCCTCGACCGGGGGACGACGAACGAGGCGGTGGAGCGAGCCGGAGTCGTAGTCGACCATGAGCACCTCGCCGTCGGCTCCGAGGCCGAAAGTCGAGAGGGCAAGCGGCGTGTCGGCCAGTTCCTGTTGCCAGCTGATCCGCGCCCCGTCGTACCGCAGTGCCCACACCTTTCCGGTGACGTAGTCGCCGTAGACGTAAGCCCCAGCCAACTCGGGAAGGCGAGGCGTGGTCGAGACGAAACCGCCGGTGATCGAGCGACTTTCGGTGTGCGGATGGGAGATCAGCGGTGGTGTGATCGGATCGGGACCCCGACGCCGATCCCCCACGACCGGCTGCGGACCTTCCATGATGCTCCAGCCGTAGTTGCCACCGCGCTCGACGAGGTAGATCATCTCCCACAATTCCCACCCCACGTCGGCGACCCACAGCCTGCCGGCGTCGTCGAAGCACATCCTCCACGGATTGCGCAGCCCATAGGCCCACACCTCGCCACGCGCTCCCGGCACATCGACAAACGGGTTGTCGGCGGGGATCGAGTACGGGCGGGCCAGCTCGCCCTCCGCAGTCGGCTCGCAACGATGATCGATGTCGATCCGCAGCACCGACGCGAGGAGATCGTCGATCGACTGCCCCGTTCCGAGCGCATCGGGGGGGGTGCCGTCGCCGGAGTCGCCGGCGGAGATATAGAGCATTCCGTCGGGGCCGAACTGCAGGCTCGCGCCGTTGTGCCCCCCCGACACCCAATCGATGATTCGCTCTTCGCTCGCCAGATCGATCGTCGGCGGATCGGTGGTCGAGACGGTGAACCTCGAGACGCGCGTGCCGTCGGCGAGTTTCGGCTGGAGCGCATAGACGATGAAGCACTGCCGGTTCTCGGCAAAGCGAGGGTGGAAGGCGAGGCCGAAAACGTGATCAAGCCCCTCGAGCGCCCCGAGATCACAGACGAGATCGGCGGCGGCCACCTCCTCATAGCCGTCGCCGGGAGAAGTCGAACGCATCGGAAACGAGAACACCTTCCCCTTCTCCTCGGTGATCAT
>JBIIQL010000268.1:0-5463 GCA_044342095.1 Pirellulales bacterium | reverse complement strand
GCCGCTTCAGCCGGCCACGGTGCCCCCGCGGCGACCCACGCCTCGACAAGCGCGATCTCCTCCGCGGAAAGGGGCTCATCCGGTGGCATCGCGGCGACGGCCGGGTCTTGCCGACGGACAGCCCGGACAAGGAGGCTCGCATCGGCATCCCCCGGCACGATCGCCGGGCCGGTGAGCCCTCCGCGGGTCAGCGCCGCCACGTTTTCGAGCCCGAGGCCTCCTTGCGGATCTTCCCCGGCGTGGCACTCCAGGCAGCGGATCGCCAAGAGCGTCTCGACCCGGCCGCCGAGCGCCCCGTCCTCCGCCGCTGCAGATCGGGACGCCGAGGCCCCGCAAAGCGCGAGCCCGAACAGGCCCACCACGAGCGGAGGCAGACGCAGCGGTCGTGTCGGGCGGCTCCGCGCTCCCATCGCCCCCTCCGTCACTCGGCCAGTCGGCTGAAAAACTCCCGTGCCACAGCATAATCAGCTTCGGCCGTCGCCCGCTCCTCTCCTGCGTAGGTAACCGCCTTCTCCCGCCAGCACTGCTCGACACACGCCAGACACCAGCGGGCGCTCTCCCGGTTCGGGCGGATCGGCGCCCCCGCCACCGGCAGGAAGACGGGATTGGTATGGGCCCCGGGAAACACCCGGATCGCCCCCCACGAACTCTCCTCCACCCGGTGCGTGAAGGCGACAGGATGCTCGCGGCCATCGGCCGGCACCTCGACCCGCTCGACCGGATAACCATTGACCACGAGTTCCACCGGCACCGTCGCGGGGGTGTCCGTGGCCGGCGCGGCCGCCGGCCGCGCCGCCACGATCGCCCGGAACGTCACCGTGGCCGCCGCCGGGAGCGCGAGGGAGCTGTCGTGCGTGCCGATCTCGAGCGGCGGGCCCTTGTCGGCCGCGGCGGTGAACTCCATCAGATGGGTCCGGCCGTCGCTGACATAGCTCCGCCCGGCCGCGATCGCGTCGCACCAGGCATCGAAGTCGAGCGGCCCGTCGAGACGGGCATAGACGCGGCCGATGCCGACCCGCTCGCCGGTCATGCAAGGGAAATCGGTCTCGCCGCTGGCCCGCACCTTCAGGCCACAGTTGAGGACGTGATACCACAGGTTCCATTCCGCCCGCCGATCGGTGTTCATCATCGAGAGGAAGTCGACGGCGCGGACGGGGTGGCCATCGGGGCCGGGAACTTCGTGGGCCACATCCATGATGAACTCGTTGGCGCCGATGCCATCGAAGGCGGGGATGTCGAAGGTGGGGAGGCCGCCGGGGCCGTCGGCTCCTTCCGTGCCCGGGACGCGGCCGACGACGCGCGTCAGGCCACTGGCCGAATGGGCGGGGCCACAGACGGCGCCTTGCCGCTTCGCCCAGCGGAGCGTGTTGAGGCCGAGGGTCGGCCAGTGTTGCTTCGAAGTCCCCCCGGGAAAGATCTGCTCGGTAAGCCTGAGGAGGTTCAAGTGCCCGGAGGCATGCGATCCGAAGCCCGACACCTCGATGTCGTAGCGGAGGAGGTACGGGGGACGACTGACGTCGTCGGGCTTGCCGGAGAAAAACCGTTTCTGGAAATCGAAGCAGGGGCCCCAGGTGAGGCAGCAGCCCACCTTGAGATCCTCCCCCATGCAGTGGCGTAGCATGTCGGCTGGCATCACTCCCTCGGTGGGGCTCTCGTAGTGGGCGCAGCCAGCGGCGTGGATGTGGTGATCCCCCGACCAGTAGCCACGGCGCGACGGGTCGACCCAGCGTCGGACGGCGTAGCGGAGTTCGGCCGGCCCATCGCCGACGACGAGTGTCTGCTCCTCCGGAACGCTCTCCGGCCCCCGCGAACAGCGCACCGAATACCGGCCCGGCGGGAGCCGGACGGTCTCGCCATCCTCGCGGTAGATCTGCCGCTGGAAGAAGAAGTCGGGGGCGAGCCGCTTTGATTGCGGGGGATAGACGCGCCCCTGCTCGTCGAGGATCTCGAAGCAGCCCACCGCCGGCAGCCCCGCCTCGTCTTCGATGTGGAAGGTCACGTCGTTCGATGGAGCGACCCGGCAGGCGACCTCGGCCCCCGCCCACTCGCTCCCCCGATCGGCCGAGGCGACTTCGATCCAGTCGATCCGCATCCGGCAGGGCTTGCCATTGGGATCGATCCGGACGCCGACGACGTGCCCGTCGGCAGGGATCGGGATCTCGTAGAGCATCTCCCGCCCCGGCTCGACGTTGAAGGCGACGACGTGCCCCCCATCCGGCCGCGGCCGCTCCTCCGTCCACCAGAACACCTGCCCGATGCCCGCCTCCTCGGCCTTCGCCCAAAAGCGGAGAACGAGCCCGGCTGGCTTCGATGGCACCGAGAAGGTCGCGCCGAGGAAGGGATCGTCGCCGGTCCCCTCGATGAACAGCGAGCCGTCACGGGCCTCGAGGTTCACCTGATTCGTGGTCGAGTCCCACCCCGCGACGCCGTCGGTAAACCGCCAAGCGGCGACGATCGAGGTCGTGCCCGGAGGAGCGACGACGCCGTCGGTGGGGGGCGTGGAGAACTCGAGCGTGGCGGTGTGATCGCCCGCGGCCTTCGCCCACAGCTCCACGATCCGGTATTCGAGCGGCAAGCCCGACAGGGTGGGCGTGAACGGCTGCCCCTCGAAGGCCGAAAGCCCGAGGAAACGGTTGCCGACGTCGGCTGCGGGAGCGTGGGGGAGCGGACGGGCCTGAGGGCTCCCGACGCGCAGCCTCCCGCGCAGTTCCTGGGTATTCACCACCTTCACGAGCACCGTCCGCCAGCCCTGCTCGACAAGCTCGATCGCCCCGGCATTCCCGCGGATCACGACCCTCGGCGGGCCATCCTTCGCGACGCCGACAGCGACGGCACAGAGCGGATCGAGGATCGACTCGATCCCCCGGGTGACGGCCGCATCGTCGTCGAGGGACTCGAGCTTCCTCAGCTGTTCCCGGTCCGAAAGGGGAAGCGGACTCCCCAGCCGCTCGAGGGCATCGACGAGACGATGGGCCTGCGCAAGGAGCGGCTGGCGTTCGACCGCGGGCACGATCGGCCAGGGCTCTCCGGCCACAGCCGAAGCGCTCCAGACAAGGACGAACGCCCCCATTACGGCCCTCCGACAACGGCAAGCCAACGACAACACCATCGCACGTCCCTTCTTCATGAGCCGGCCCCACGGCGGGCCGGCACGCCCTTGAGCAACAGGTCCGCCGCCGCGCGAAAGCCGAGATCCTGCGTCCCCTGGCCGACGTCGGCCTCGAGGTGCACCTCCCGCCGCCCCGCTTCAAGCAGCCGGACTTCGACGACCTTCCATTCCCGTTCCGCTCCGGAGAGGAACGACGACGACGCCACGCCGTCGACGAGCTCGACCTCGCAAAACCGGGCGGGCCGCGGAGGATTCGTCGAGCGATCGGTGGCCACCACTCGCAGCGGCGCCCGGATGCGGGCGTCGTTGCGAACCTCGAGGAGAAAGCGGTGGGTGCGATCGACGACGAGCTCGGGGAGCGGGCTGACCGCGGCGAGCTTCACGCGCGACTCTGGATTGACGTCGACCCGCAGGACCACCAGCGGCTCGACGGCCGTGGCGAGCGCGGCGAACGAGTCGGCGGCAGCAAGACGGGGCTCGATCGCGCCACGATCGGGGCGGGGGAGGAGCTGACCGATGGCGAGGAGCAGATCGTCGCGGGCCTCGCCGACGGTGTCGGCGGCGGGATGACCCTGTCTGGCGAGCAGTCGCTCGTAGCGATCGATGCCCGCCTCCGCATAGGCGATCGCCTCGTTCCGCTGCCCGGCGGTGGCGAACCGCCCCTTGAGCTCGATGTCGCGGACATGGGCCCGCATCCGCACGATCCAATCCCGGGCCGCCTCCGGCCGAAACACCCCCCGGCCATCGACGATGACCTGGACGGCGCTGGTGTGGGCGATCCCCGCCCGCTCGATCGCGTTGAATCCACCGCCACGACTCGCCCGGGCGACGATCCAACGACTCTCCCTCACCGGAAGGTCGACGGCCACTTCCGCCGTCGTCTCGTCGGTGGCCTTCTCCGCGATCACCACGCCGTTGGACACCAACTGCACCAACCCAAGAGGCTGGCGCGACACGGCCCGCACCCGCACGGTCACTCGGTCGTCCGGATCTCGGGCGATCGAGTCGCCGGGGGTGTGCCCATCGACGTCGAGGAACAGCAGCGGGCCGGACGTCGTGAACGTCCGCCCGCGGCGGATGCCGTCGATCCACTTCTCGTAGCTGAAGTCCCCGTCGATCCGCACGTAGGCCCGGGCGGCGCCGGCCACCCGCGCCGGATGATCGCTGCCGTTGGTGAGGGGGACCCGGAAGCCGCAATCCAAGAATCGCTCGAAGTCGACCGGCCCGAGTTGATCGAACGAATCGGTGAGCCCGTGGATGGCGTTGAGGGGAGGCTCATGATTGGCGCCCGTGCCGTGGGCCTCGATCGAGATTCCCCCCTGACTCCGTGCCTCCTCGATCGCCGGGCGGTTGTGCGGCCAATCGATCGAATCGTCGCCGGCGATTTCTGGACCGGTGCCGATCGGCATCACGAGCCAGCGGAGGTTCAGGAAGCAGAGATGGCCGTAGAGATTCTGATTGCGATATTCCTCCGCCATCTCGACGTGATAGCCGTCGCGGCACAAGCCCGCGACCGGGCCGACCGGCGCCTGCGACGGCTTCACGAAGGCGTCGCTGGCCGTGCGGTGGAGGAGGGTGAGGTTGTTGACGACACGGAGATCCTCGGCCCGCTGGACGAGCCTGAGGGCCTCGAGGGGGAGGTCGACGTTCCAGGCATTGGTCACCCAGTGGACATGCGTGTCGCCACTGATCCAGCCTTCGGCAGCGGCGTCGAAAAGCCTTGGGACGGCAAGCGTCACCTCGCGCGTCTCCCCCGGCTCGAGGACGAGCGACTCTCCGGCCACGGCGTGCTCGTAGCCCCGCTCCACCTCGATGCGACACGCGCCGGGGGGAAGCATGATTTCGGCGTTCGAGTCGCAATAAAAGAAGGGGAGTCGGCTCATGCGCGGGAGTGGCAAGCCGAGGATCGGCTTGACGGTAAACGTCGGATCGCCGGCGAAAGGCCCGGCCTGGCGGCAGGCTCCGTCGCTCCCCACGGCGCGCACCCGGGCACACACCGGCGTTCCGCGCTCGCCGTCGACGACCCGCAGGCGCACCCGCGCAGGCTCGACGACACCAACCGCCAGCGGCAGCGTCGCGACCGTCCCCGAGCCCTCCACCTTCACTTCCAACCGTATCCCGGCGGGGTCCTCCGCCGTGGCGTCGAGCACGACAAGAAAGGGCTGCGTCCGGCCCGGGAGCACCGTCCAAGGCTCTGCCTGGATCGAGGTTCCCGACACGCCGACGGCCAGCCGCACCGGCGCCGCGGTCGTCTGGGTCAGTTCGACGATCAGGGGCCGATCGATCCCGCGAGCGCGGTCGAGTGGCGGGAGCGCTCCCTCGGGCGCGAGCGTCTCACCATCCCACGTCACCCG
>JBIIQL010000267.1:0-5497 GCA_044342095.1 Pirellulales bacterium | reverse complement strand
TTGGAAAGGCGACGACCTTTCCCTCGGTGAGGCACCGAGGCACCTGCGGGCGACGTTGCCCGATGCCTGAGCCTTCTCTGGGGCTTTGTCGCCGTGGAGGCGGACCTCCATCGGGCAGCATCGACAGGCACGGTTGGAAGAGGTCGCTGGGCACGGCCCTCCCCCACTGCCGCATCGTCCCCCGCCCATTTCTTGATTCGGCGGCTCCGCAGGGCGACGATCAGTGTTCGGGGGCGGTGTCAGTTGGACCCAGACCGACCGGAGCCCACGATCATGAATCGTTTCCCAGCCGGATTCTTCTCGTTGGCGAAGTCGGTGGTCCGAAGGCGTCCCATGTCGTCGGGCCGGGTGATCGCGATTGAGCACCTCGAGCCGCGACTGGCGCTCGCGATCACCGTTCCGATCAGCAACCTGACGAACCTTCCATCCGATCAGGTCTACGTCACGGGCCACGGCATCCCCGGCTGGCAGGCCGCGGGCGCCGCGCCGCTCTATCTCCTCGGGCTCGACGGCACGGGGAAGTTCAATCAGGTCGCCACGGAGATCGGCTCGGCGGCGTCGTCAGGAACGACCGCCACGATCACGACCTCCTACCCGCACGGTCTCGCGACCGGGGATAGCGTGTTCATTGCCGGTATCGGCTCCGGATACGACGGCGTCTACACGCTCACCGGCGCGGCCGGCACGACCTTTACGGTCACGACGTCCGACAGCGACCTACCGACCGTGACCGCACCGCCGGGAACGGCCTCCGTCTACGAGGAGAGCCTGATCTCCTCCAACACGATCGTGGCAGTGCAGTCGAGTTCCTTCGGCCCGACACAGTCGGGCCCGATATTCACCCTCACGACTCCCCACCACGCCACGGTGACGACCCCCTATCCACTCGGCCTCGTTACGGGCAATCAAATCACGATCGCCGGGGTCACCGGCGCGCCGAGCGGCGCCTACGACGGCACCTTCACCCTCACGAAGGCCAATCCGGGAAGCAACACGATTGAGTTCTCCTATGACGGTGCGCCGTGGCCCGATCCATCGTCCGTTGACTCGACGAAGGCGACCGTCGAAGGGCTCGTCGGCCTGGCCCAGATCACGACGACCACTCCCCACGGGCTCGCCGTCGGCGAAACGATCCAGGTCTCGGGCGTGACGCCGGCGGCCTACAACGGTATCGCCACCGTCGCACAGATCGTCGACGGCACCCATTTTGAGTATTCCTACGCCGCTCCGGCGGCGCTCCCGCCCGGCGCTGGCGGAGCCGTGAAGTCGGCGGCGCTGCGTCCGGTGAATCTGACCGATCTCCCTCCCGGCGGGATGCTCACGCTCGACGCAACACTCACGAACATCTCGGCGAAGCTCATCGTCTACGTCACCGGCAAGGGTGATCCGGTTCCGGTCGGCCTGCCACTCTCCGGCAACGGTGTCTCGCCGTCGGACGACTCCACGCCCCCCTACCGACCCGGTTCGCCGAACCCGGGCGGCGTGTTTGACATCGTCGAGTTCGCCTATCTTCCGACGGGCGCCGAGTGGGACTCGGCCACACAGACTGCGACGATCACGACGACGAGCCCGCACGGATTGGCGGTCGGCCATTCCGTCACGGTCTCCAAGGTCATCTCCGAGGATGGTAAGGGAACTCTCCTGTCCTACAACGGTTCCTGGACGGTCTCGAACGTCCTTTCGCCGCTGCGATTCCAGTACTCCCTTCCCGGGAGCGAAATCCCAGACGGAGGCACGGGTCAAGTCGTCGGCCCCGAGACTGTCGCCATCTCCGGTTCTCGATCGACGTTCGATCTCTCGGCCGTCGACGGTCTTGCCATTCCCATGACCCTCACGGCGCCGAGCGCGGACGTGACGCCGACCGAGGTCGACGGGAAACAAGTGAAGCTGGTGCAGATGGGGGTCAGGCCCCAGCCCCACTACACGCGCGAGGCGATCGCGACGGCGTTCAAGACATTCATGAACGCCGATCCTGACCGCAAGGCATTTGCGAAGCTGCTTTACGGGACAGAGGTCGATCTGACTGCGATCACGGGAGCGTCGGCGACATGGAGCGGGAACGTGGCCACGTTCACCTACGCTGGCACCCCGGTCATCACCAAGGGGATGACCGTGAACATCGACGGCTTCGCTCCCCCCAACCGGGGCTACAACCAGTCGGCCGTCGAGGTCCAGAGTGCGTCAGGGACGATGTTCACCGTGACGAACACCGATTCCACGCTCCAGTCGGCCTCCGGCGGCGTCGTCACGCCGGTGCTGTTCGAGGATCCCGGCGCGGTCAACGGACAGTTCTTCACCATCGCTGCCCCCAAGGACTGGCTCGCGAATCAGCCGGCAGGGACGGCCTCGAGCGATCCGTTGGCGTCGTACTGGGACTCGACCCTCGAGAGGTTCTTCGCCTCGGGTCGATCCCTGAGCATCTATCTGAACAAGGACCCGAATCATCCGATCTATTCGGGCAGTTCCGACGGCACGCAGTACACCCTGACCAACGGCGTGAACTCCTACACGTTTCCGCGCCCCGCGGCGGGGCTCGCCGGAGCCCTCTATGTCTGGCAGCAGGCGAATCCGGGCTCGGGCGATCAGGGTCTCCTTCAGGACCAGATTTGGGCGGCGATCTGCCGCGGCGTAGCGATCGATGGGGTTTCGGCCACGCCGATCTCCGGCGGTGAGAGTAGCGCGGCTTGGGCCGACCCGTCGAAGTGGTACACCCGGCACTCGAGCGCCGTGGACCCGAACTTCACGTCGGTCTACTGCCCCTCTTCGAAGTTCCTCCACGAGTCGACGCTCGACGGCACGGCCGACGCGACCGGCAAGACGTCCATCTTCGTCCACAATTCCGCCTACGCCTTCAGCGAGGACGAGAATCCGATCGCCGTCGATTACAAGGGCCCACAGGCCCCTTCGAAATTCGACGGAACGATCAAGGACGGAGCCGTCGTCACGCTCGCCCTGCGTCCCTGGGTGCTCACATCGCCCTCCGCGACGACGATCGTGTCGATCGTACCGGAGGCGGGGCCGACCATCTCCTCCCCATCTGCGGACTGGATCGTGACCTTCAGCGCGCCGGTCGTCGGGCTTACGGCCAATCATTTCCATCTTGAATCCGACGGCCTCGGCGGTGCCCCGTCGGTGACCGGCGTGACAGGGCTCTCGGGCGGACCGATGAGCCAGATCTGGCGCGTCACCACCGGCACCGGAACGGGCAGCGGTGCCTGCCGGCTTTCGCTCGTAACCGCGACATCCATCACTGACGGGTATGGCGGGACGGTGGCGATTCCGCTCGACGTCTTCACGAGCGGACCGCTCTCGGTCCGGAGCATGCCGAAGCCACCGGTCGTCGAGGGGATCTCCCTTGCCGGATCCGCAACGACCGCATCGCCAACCGTCGGCTGGTCGGTGCGTTTCAGCGACGATGTCAGGGGTGTCAGTGCCGCCAATTTCCAGATCGTCGCGGGGGGCCTCTCCGGCCCGCGGATCACGCAGGTTGCCCCCGAGGCCGACGATCCGAGCGTTTGGTTTGTCACGGCGTTGGCCGGCAGCGGCCGCGGCTCGCTGCGGCTCGATCTGGTAACGGCAGACGGCATTGCGGGGTTAGCGACCGGACTTTCGCCGGCGATGACTCGGTTGGCAGGCGCGTCGTACACGGTCGAGCGGCTCGGCGCCACCTCCGTGCGGGCGCCGCTGTGGTTTGCCACCACGACGGGCGTCGCCGCGAAGCTCGTCTGGCCGAACGCGCCATTTTCCGATCGGGATTCGTCGCCGTTGACCGTCACGCTCTCGGTGGCCGGCACAGGGACACTTTCGGGCCTGAGCGGGGCGGGCGTGACGGCCGCCCCGGTGGCGGGTGCTCCCGGCGAGATGCATTTCACGGGAACGATTTCGGCGCTCAATGCCTACTTCATGAGCCCCCGGGGCTTCATCCGCTACACCCCAGGGGGTGAATCGCTCCTCCCGAGACCGCTGACTCTCTCTGCTCAGGGAAGCGACGGGCTGTCCGGTCTCGCGACTTCGTCGGTGCTCGTGCGATCGGCGGTCGCGCAGGCGGCCCCGACGCTCTCCTTGACCGGCCTGCTCTCGCCGACGGCCGCTGGCGCCCCCGTCGTGATCACGCACGAGCAACTGGCCGCGGCGACGAGGGCGAGCGGGACCGACTCGCGAAGCATCCGCTTCGTCCTTGACGGGGTGGTGCGGGGAAAGCTCGAGATTTGGTCGGGCTCGCGGTGGCTCGCGGTGTCTGCCCGCAACACCTTCCTCCTCGCCCCTGGCGGGCAGATGCGCTGGACACCGCCGTCGGGTCAGCCCGGCATGAGGGCGGCGTTCTCGGTACGGGCATCGGACGGCTGGCGGTGGTCGGGACGGTCGACGGTGTATGCCGATCACCGTGCATGAACCAAGGGGCCTGGACGACGCCCGTCCCCAGGGTCGTGCGCGGCCGTGGCCTCACCGGTGGCCGCCTGACCAGCGCGTCGCGGCGTGGCGAATCGCCTCCACCTGGCAGGCCATTTCCGGCGCCGGCCGGTGGGCTTTTCGGGTGCCCTGTCGGGCCAGGCGAATCGCGTCGAGGGCGGTGTCGGCGTCGGCCCCGCGTGCCACGTGGACGAGGCCGACCACGGTTCCCGTCCGCCCGACGCCTCCCCAGCAGTGCACATAGACCGGCCGGCCGGCGGCCAGTTCCGCGTCGATGTCGGCCAGGATCGCGTCGTAGCCCTCCGGTGTCGTCACCCCCAGATCCCGGATCGGGTGATGGAGCCGCTTGAGGGGGCGGCCACGCACTTCGCCGAGGGCCTCCCAAGGCTCTGCGTAGGCGGACAACTTATCGTCGTCACGGGTCAAATCGATGATCGTGTCGATGCCGGCATCGGCGAGGAGCGCGAGCTTCACCTCGCGCTCGGCCGCGTCGGTGCTCCCCGGATATTCCCCCGCGAGGATCCGCCCCGGATCGACCCACCAGGCGTGAAAGTCATCGTCGAATGCCCAGCCCCCGCGCTCCCCGGTGGCTGCCGCATGAAGCGCATCGGCGAGCGACTCGATCCGCTTCCGCATCGCGAGGATCTCGAGCCAGAGCTCCGGGATCCCCGCGGCGCCAAACCGGGCGCCGGCGAGTTGGCCGGCGATGGCGGCGGTGGTGTCGGCGTCATCACCGAGATTCGCCGCCCGGAGAACCGCCTCGCGGAAATCGGCGGCTCCGGCCACGGCCCAGATCGCGGCCTCGAGCGCATCGACGCAGTAGCCCGTGCCACGGATGGCCGGCGGTGCCTTCGACTTCCAGCTGCCGCGGGCAATCGCCTCCACCTCCGGATGGAGCGTCCCTTGTGACCAGAAGCCGGCGTCGCTCACCGCCTCCCAGGCGTCGCCGCGGATCAGGGCCGCGGTCATCGCCGCGAGGAGCTTGCACGCATCGACGGGACGCGCCGCGGCATGCGTCGGTCGGCTCGACTCGGCCGCCATCTCGACGACCCTGTCGCGGTCGTGCGACCAGCGGATGCTCACGGGC
>JBIIQL010000266.1:0-5507 GCA_044342095.1 Pirellulales bacterium | reverse complement strand
CGCTCCGAGTGCTCGCTGTGGCACTCGTCATCGGTTGGCACGAGGTCGGGGCGATAGCAATCCTCGAGTGGGGATACCGAGCCGGCAACCTGTGCAGGTCGCCCGTATTCCGAGACAGCTTCTCGAGCGGTCGCCACCGCGCGTGCGGTCAGTTCCCGTGCCGTGCGTCCTTTGCCGCCCAGCACGCGGCGATGCGTGCGAAAGGTGTTGGCAGTGATGATGTCTGCGCCAGCGGTCAAGTATTCGAGATGAATCTGACGCAAGACGTTCAACCCCATCTCCGTGGTGAGCGCGTTCGCCGACCACAGCGGCAAGCCGGTATCCACCCCGCGCCGGTTCAATTCCGTGCCGGTTGCGCCATCGAGCAAAAGACGCTCACCTGTCACCATTTCTGGTTCATCCGTGATTTCTCTGAGGGAAGCCGTAAACTGCCGCAGGAGAGAGATGAAGTGTTTCGGGAGTGCGGCCGACGCATCCGGCGACGGGTACTTTCTCCACGGCCTGCTCGGGAGCATTATGTAGCCTTCCCCGCAGTCCGGAAGGCGTGGGCCGCTTCAGGCCCGTGCTTGCCGATTCACTCGAGAACAGACCGATGAACAGTCCTCGAAACAAAAATCTCGACTGGGCCGAGGAGAACGGATACGAGTACCGGGCCGGGCAGGCAGGCAGTTCCCGCGATCATGTTCTCGGAATTGATCGAAACAGGCTGTTCGAGATCGTCGATATTCGGGTGGAAATGCCCAGTGACGGAGAGGTGTATTCCGTTTGGCAGACGATCGTCGTGATCCCCACCGCGGGATTGAACCTGCCGTCGTTCGACCTCGTGGCCCGGCGCGAGGCTGGGGCCTTGAGCTTCGTGGGCATCAAGGGGCTGGAACTGAAACTCGCAGCCAACGCCCCGCTCGATGACCAGCGGTTGCTCGAGGCCTTCAACAACAACTACTTTCTCTTCGGTGGAGGCGTTCGACGCGCCCTTGCGGCATCTCCACCATCCACCGAGGAGCCGGTTCCCAGCCCTGCCGAAATGGCTTCGATCTGCAAGCCCAGCGTTCTCCGTTTTCTGGCCACCGCCGTCACGGGATCGATCGAGGTGCGGAAGGGGTGTCTGACGATGCGTGCCCCGCAGACCCGGACCCTCAGGCCCGGTGTGAGTGACACCATTTTGGAAGGCAGGGAACGCGAGAACCTGTTGACCGTCGCCAACGACCTGCTGGATGTCCTCGCGAATGCGGCGAGCGAGGCCCCTCTTCCCGGGTTGACCGTGGAAAACACCTTCCGCCCAGCCGAACTGCTCGGCAGCGTTGTGGGAGGCGTCCTCGGATTCTTTCTCGGCGGCTTCGTCGGTCTTTTGTCGTTGTTCCTGCTGGACGAGAAGCCGTTGTTTCTGATCCCTGGACTGGCCTTGGGCGGAGCGGCCCTGGGGCGTTTTCTCGGCAAGACGGCGATGCGATCCACGTGACCGATCGTCGCCGCAGTCCCGGGGGCGCGCTCCCGGCCCCTCGTGCCGATGCGGAACACCGGAGGGGGCGTCACGCCGCTCCAGGCTGCGGAGCGGAGCGGCTGACACTGAAGTTGACAGCTCCGGTCGCGGCGATCGCCACGCTCACCTCGGGCGTCGTGCCTTTGAGCCATTCGACGAGCAGTTCCCGGTAGAGGACGAGTTTCGACGTCCGCCCGGCGGCACGGATTGTGATCAGGTGGTCTGCGGCGACCGAGGCTTCGTCGAGCGGAAGCTGGATCGTCCGCCGCGTGGGCACGCCTACCCGGCGTTCCACCACATCGACTTCTGCCACCGGCCGGCCGCTCCGTCGCAGGCGGGACACGGCGTAGTGGGCCGGCACACCGCGCGGGTTGTCGATTCGGATCGCGAAGGTGCTGCGGGCGGGGGGCGTTGTTGGGGGCACGATCGGCAGGAAACCACCCGTCGCGGACGACGTGACCGAATCGAAGAGTTCGCGAAGCGTCATGACGTGTGACCGTGCAGAGGTTTCATCAGGCCGCGGACGCCCACGCCCCATGCTGCGGCAACCGCAGGCATTCTGTCGCATTAACATCCTCCCAGAGTCGAGCCTTACTGCATTGCAATGAAGTGCCTGTGGCCCGGGGACGAATCGGGCAAGTCTGCCGACGAATGGGCACAATCCTCGGACAAAACGGGCAGAGCCGGGGACGAAACCGGCACGGAGTTCGCGGACCGGGGGCGGATCCAGGGAAGAGAGATCATCGATTGTTTCTATGGGAAGGAGAGCGTCGTTCGATTGGTCCAATGAAAGGCGGCGGCGTAGAAATGCCGAGGAGATGGGTGTTCCGTGCTTTCGTGTCACTTCAACCACCCCTGGGAACCGAGCCATGCACGTGGAACTGAAGACCAATGCCGTCGGAGTGATTGAGGGATTGAGGAATCGGATCGATCGCCGATTGCGATTCGCACTCGGAAAGTTCGGCGACCGGATCGGACGGGTCGTCGTCTTCCTCAGCGACTCAAACGGCCCCAGAGGGGGCATCGACAAGTCGGTCCGCGTCCTCACCCGCATCGACGGCGTCGGCCTCGTCGTCGCGATGGTCGTCGACTCCGACTGGACCGTGGCCGTCGACCGGGCCGCGCATCGCATCGGACAGAACGTCGCCCGGTCGCTGATCCGACAGCGGCAGCGAAAGGCAGCCGGAATCCGGTCGTCCGATGCGGCACCGCTGTCCCGGGGCCGTTGAACCGCTCCTTCGTGGACGGTGTGGCCGCGGGAGCGCGGGGAATCCAGACCCCGCCGCTTCCGCGGCCCCCGTCGCGATGGCGAGGGCAAGAGCTGCACGCTTCACCGCCGGCCGGGTATCGTGAGAGCGGTGCCCGGTGTGGAGCGAAGGAACCGATCGATGAGCGTGTCACGCGACGATCTCCTGGCTGAACGATGTGTTCCCTGCGAAGGGGGCGTGCCGACCCTCGACGCCGACGAGGTGGCGGCCTGCCTGGCTGAACTGCCGGCTTGGAGCCTCGTGCCCGGCGGCGCTGGCATCCGCCGCGAGTGGACCCTTGCCGACTTCCGCGCGGCGATCAAACTCGCCAATTCCATCGGGGCGCTCGCCGAACGCGAGCGACACCACCCCGATCTCCATCTCGAGGGCTACCGTCGGCTCCGGGTGGAACTGACCACGCACGCCATCGGCGGTCTCTCGATCAACGATTTCCGCCTGGCGGCGAAGATCGATTCGATCGCTCCGGCCTGAGCCGAGGCGCCGGGGCGCTGCCGCGACCCTCTCCGCCCCCTCGATGGAGGTGGCCAGGGCTTTCGGTTAGTCTGCCCTTCTCGGGGCGGTCGCTTCGCCCCGGTCTGCCTGCGTGGATGCGCCTGTCGTGGCGTCGTTTGGTTGGAGAATCCCATGGCTTCCCCGTCTGCTCCCGGCCCCGAATCCCACCTCGGCGACGATGACGTGGCGAAGCTCGATCGGCTCCGCACCGCTTACCGGCGTCTCCAGGACGAGCTTGGCCGGGTGATCATCGGCCAGGCGGACACGATCGAGCGGCTCGCGATCTGTCTCTTCGCCCGCGGCCATGCCCTCCTCGTCGGCGTTCCCGGCCTCGCCAAGACGCTCCTGGTCAGCCGGCTCGCCGAGGCGGTGTCGCTGAAGTTCAGCCGAATCCAATTCACCCCCGACCTGATGCCGATGGACATCACCGGCACCGACATTCTCCAGGAGTCGGCCGGCGGGCGACGCGAGTTCAGCTTCGTCCCCGGCCCGGTGTTCGCCAACATCGTCCTCGCCGACGAGATCAACCGGGCGCCGCCAAAGACGCAGGCGGCGATGCTCGAGGCGATGCAGGAGCAGAGGGTGACGGTCGTCGGCAAGACGTCGCGCCTCGAGCCGCCGTTCTTCGTCCTCGCCACGCAAAACCCGGTCGAGCAGGAGGGAACCTATCCGCTCCCCGAGGCCCAGCTCGATCGTTTCATGTTCCTCATCGAGGTCGATTACCCGAGCGAGGAGGAGGAGGTGATGATCGCCCGCACGACGACCGGCGACACCCTCCCGCCGCTCGACCATGTCCTCTCCGCGGCGGAGATCATCGAGTTTCAGCACCTCGTTCGCCGGGTGCCCGTTCCCGATCACATCTACCACTTCGCCACGAAGCTCGTGCGGCGGACGCGTCCACAAGGGGGCTCGGCCCCCGACTGGCTCAAGCCCCTCGTCGCCTGGGGGGCCGGCCCCCGGGCGGTGCAATATCTGATCCTCGGGGCGAAGGCCCGCGCGGCGCTCACTGGCGGCTACATGGTACGGCTCGAGGATGTCGCCGCCGTCGCGGCGCCCGTCCTCGCGCACCGCGTCCTCACCACCTTCGCCGCCCAGGCGGAGGGGATCGATGCCCGACGGATCTGCGAGCGACTCGTGACCGAAGCGCTCGCCACCACCACCGGCTGACCGATGCTCCACGACCGGGCGACGCGGACGTTCCTCGACAGCGGCATGCTCTCCCGGCTCGCCGCGGTGCCTCTCCTTGCGCGGCGGCCGATGGTCGGCGGGGTGTCGGGGCGGCACATGAGCCCCCACCGCGGGTCGAGCGTCGAGTTTGCCGAGTATCGGAAGTATGTCCCCGGCGACGATCTCCGCCGCCTCGACTGGCGCGTGTGGGGACGCACCGACCGGAACTACGTCAAGGAATACGAGGCCGACACGAACCTGCGGTTGTGCCTCGTCGTCGACTCCAGCGGCTCGATGAATTATGGCTCGACCGGAACCACGCGGATCGAGTTTGCCCGGCGGATCGCCGGCACGCTCGCCTTCATCGCCTGCCGGCAGGGGGACGCGGTCGGCATCTCCTGCGTGGCCGAATCGGTCGTGCGCCATCTCCCCCCGCGCCGCAATCCCGCCCATCTCCGCCTCGTCCTCGATGTCCTCGAGGAGGTCCGGCCGCAGGGGGCCTCGCACCTCCCGCAGGTGCTCCACGAGATCGCCGAGACCGTTCGCCAGCGGGCCCTGATCGTGATTCTCTCCGATCTGTTCATGGAGCCCGAGGCGCTCGCCGGAGCGCTCGGGCACCTCCGCTTCCGCCGCCACGACGTCGCCCTCTTCCACCTCCTCGATCCGCAGGAGATCCGCTTCGACTTCCGCCGGCCGACCCGGTTTCTCGACATGGAAGGGGGCAGCTCGCTGTTCGCCGATCCGCTCGACATCCAGGCGCGGTATCGGCAGGCGCTCGAGGCCTGGCTCGGCGCCATTCGCCGCATCGTCCTCGAGCAGGGGATCGACCACCACCAGGTGAGCCTCGACGACGATTGCGAGAAGCTCCTCGCCCGGTTCCTCGTTGGCCGGGCCACGGCCAGGGGGAAGCGATGACGTTCCTCCAGCCGTGGCTCCTCCTGGCGCTGCCGATCGTAGCGCTGCCGGTGATCATTCACTTGGTCAACCAGTGGCGCTTCCAGTCGGTGGAGTGGGCAGCGATGCGATTCCTTCTTGCCGCCAAGGCCCTCTCCCGCGGCTACAGCCGGCTGCGACAGTGGCTGATCCTCGCTCTTCGTATG
>JBIIQL010000265.1:0-5511 GCA_044342095.1 Pirellulales bacterium | reverse complement strand
CGGCCGCGACATCCGCGGGGGAGAAAAGACCTGGCAGCATGTCAAGCAAGGGGTGCCGCTGCGCGTCGAGATCGGCCCCCGCGACCTCGCCGCCGGGACGGTGAGCGTGATGCGCCGCGACCGCGGACCGAAGGAGCGGACGAGCGTGCCGATCGACCGCTTCGCCGCCACGGCGGCCGACCTCCTCGATGAGATTCAGCAGGGGCTCTTCGATCGGGCGAAGGAGTTTCGCGACCGCCGCAGCGTCCGCCTCGATTCTCTTGATGCCGTGCGGGAGTTCTTCGGCGCCGACGGAGAAGGCAAGGGGGGAGCGAAGGGGCCAGCGAAGGGGGGCTTTGCCCACGTCCACGTCGCCGACGATCCGGCGGTTCCCGCGGCCCTCGACCCGCTCAAAGTCACCGTCCGCTGCGTGCCCATGGACGGGGACGATGAGCCAGGGACATGCGTCGTCACCGGGAAGCCGGTGAGCCGCCGCAGCGTGCTGGCTCGGTCCTACTGAAAGCTCCCCGGCCGAGCAGCTGCCCGTCGGCCTCCGGTCGAACTCCCTCGTCTGCGCGGAAGGGCGACTGCGGCGTACAATTGCCGCCAGGGGTCCGGATGCCGTCCGTTGCGGCGACCGGCCCCGGAACTGGAGGCCGCCAGCGGGCGGGCGATCGATGGGCGTGCGGGCACCCGGGGCATGGAGCGTGGTGGCGTTGGCCCTGGCGATCGGGGGGATATTCGGCGTCGGCACCCCACTCCTGCGGGCGTCGATGCGTCCCTGGCGCCTCGGCGAGTTCGACCCTGCCGGGCTGCAGATGCAGGAGGGGATCGCCGTTCCCAAGGTCGATGCCCCGTCGACGCAGTATGCCTTCGGCACCATGGCGGAAGGGGGCGACGAGACGCACGAGTTCGTGATCCGTAATGCCGGAGACGCGCCCCTCAAGATCACCCGGGGCGCCACCTCCTGCAGTTGCACCGTGAGCGACTTCGAGGCCACCGAAGGGGGAGAAACCGACGGCGAGAAACTGCTCCCGCCCGGGGGGGCGGCGAAGCTCCTCCTCAAGTGGCGGGGCAAAACCGGCGGACCCTTCCGGCAGCAGGCGACCGTGTTCACCAACGATCCACGCCGCCCGGAGATCGTCTTCGTGGTCGAGGGGTTCGTCGTGCCGGTGTGGAAGGCGGAACCGAAATCGATCGTCCTCACGTCGATCCCGAGCCAGGGAGGGGTGAAGGCGTCGTCGAAGATCTTCACGTATGGGAAAGAGCCGCCGACGGTCAAAGAAGTCAGCACCCCCGACTCCGAAACCTCCCAGTTTGTGTCGTTCACCACGGCGCCTCTGTCGACCGAGGAGATCGCCGCGGAGCGAGGCGCGACCGGGGGTATTCTCCTCGAGGCAGAAATCCTCGCCGGAGTCCCCATCGGGCCGCTCCGCAAGACGGCCCAGATCGACCTCCTCGTGCCGGAGGCGGTGCGGGTGGAGGTGACTATCGAGGGAACCGTCTCGGGTGATCTTGCCTTGGCGGGCCAGGGATGGGATTCCTCTCGTCAGGTCCTCCAGCTCGGCACGATCTCCGGGCGCACCGGGGTGAACACGCAGGTGTTCCTCACGGCCAAGGGGCCACACCGTGACGTCGTCCGCCCGGTGGTCCGTGACGTGGTTCCCGCATCGATGGAGGTCGTGGTCGGCGAGGGCAAGCCCGTGGGAAGTGGCGCGGTCGTGAGGATTCCCCTCACGATCACGATTCCCGCCGGGAGCGCCCCCTGCAACCACCTCGGATCGAGCCAGGCACCGGCCGGCCGGATCGTCCTCGACACGGGGCACCCCGACTCCCCCACCATGACCATTCCCGTGAGTGTCGCCGTCGGCCCGTGAGGATCACGGCGTCCGCGGGCCTCGCCTCTCCAGCCGCCGGAACCGACGCCATGACCAATCCCGCCATTCCGAGCCTCCCGTGTCTCCGCGGCGCCGTGGTCGCCGAGCAAGGGAGGCGAGGCATCCGCGGTGCGGCGATCATCCTCCTCGCCGTTGTCCTCGCCGTCGGCAACCCCTCCACCGCCTCGCTCCCTGCCCAGGATGCCGGCACATCTCCGGTTCCATCGCAGGGGCCAGGCGTCAGTGACGAGATCGCGAAGACCTTCCGACAGCGAAACGGCGACGTGTTCCAGGGCTGGCCGAAGCCGAAGGCCGTGTTCGTGTTCACCGGCGAACTCGACGGGTACATCGAGCCGTGCGGCTGCACCGGCAAGGAGAATCAAAAGGGGGGCCTGAGCCGGCGACGGAACTTCCTCGCCGCGCTCGCCGCGGCGGAGTGGCCTGTGGTGGCCCTTGACCTCGGAGACCAGGTCAATCGGTTCGGCCGGCAGACCGAGATCAAGTTCGGTTCGATCGTCGACGGCCTCAAGGCGATGGACTACGCCGCCGTCGGCTTCGGCCCGAAGGATCTCCGCCTCCCCGCCGAAGAGGTCGTGGCCGCGGTGTCAGCGGTGGGGGACAAGCCGACGCCGTTCGTGTGCGCCAACGTCGGGCTGATCGGATTCGATTCGGGGATCACGCCGCTCTACCGGATCGTGGAGACCGGCGGCCTCAAGATCGGCATCACGGCGGTCCTCGGCGATGCGGAACTGGCCGACGTCCGCAACGATCTGATCTCTACCAAGCCGGCCGCCGAATCGCTCGTCGAACCGGCGGCGGCCCTGGCCAAAGCGGGCTGCGATCATCAGGTACTCCTCGCCTTCGCCTCACCCGAAGAGACGAAAAAACTTGCGGCCCGCTATCCCCAGTTCGACTTCGTGGTCACGGCGGGGGGCGCCGAAGAACCCCCCGCGCAGCCGGACAAGCTTCCGCCGCAACGGGCTCCCGCCGGCTCCGCCCCGGTCGCCCGCCATCTCCTCGAGCTCGGCCACAAGGGAATGTTCGCGGTCGTCATTGGGCTGTTCGACGATCCCGCCCAGCCGATCCGCGCCCAGCGGGTGCCTCTCGATGCCCGCTGGGGGGAGGCGGAGGATATGATCCGGCTCCTGGCCAGCTATCAGGCGCAGCTGGAAACCCTGGGCCTCACGGGCCTGGGGCTCACCCCAGGCCGCCATCCGACCGGGCGGCGATTCGCCGGAAGCGCCGCCTGCGCCGAATGTCACAAGGCGTCGTTCGAGGTGTGGACGAACTCCAGTCACGCAAGTGCGCTGACGACGCTGGAGACCCAGACGCCCCGGCGCGACGGCGACCCCGAATGCCTCTCCTGCCATGTCGTCGGCTGGGCCCCGCAGAAGTTCCAGCCCTACGAGGGGGGATTCATGGGGGTCAGCGTTACCCCGCAGCTCGCCCAACAGGGCTGCGAGAACTGTCACGGCCCTGCCGCGGCCCATGCCTCCGCCGAACGGGGGCAGGTGCGGGTGCCCGCTGCCGACAAGGAGCGGCTCCGGGCCGAGCTTCATCTCGCCCTCGACTCGCCGCAGTCGAAGCAGCGGGTGGTCAACAACTGCCTCGAGTGTCACGACCTCGATAACAGTCCCCAGTTCGACTTCGACACCTACTGGCCGCAGGTGGAACACTCCGAAGAACCGGGCACGGCTGCCGCCGCCGCCGCGGCGCTCCAGTGATTCTCCCCTGGCTCAACCGAGCTGGGCCATCGCCTCGTCCGGGATGTTGAAGTTTGCGGCCACGCTCTGGACGTCGTCGTGGTCGTCGAGCCGCTCCATGAGTTGGAGCACCCGCCGCGCGGTGTCGACATCCTCGACATCGACCGAGTTGGTCGGGATGCGGACGATCTCATTCGATTCGATCGTCATCCCCGCCCCCTGGATCGCCGCAATCACGCTGACCATCGCCGACGGTTCGCAAATCACCTCCCAGCGATCACCCGACGGCTTCACGTCGTCGGCCCCGGCCTCGATCGCCAACTCCATCAGCCGATCCTCGGAGCACGCAGCCTGCGGGAGACGCACGGCCCCCTTCCGCTGGAAGAGATAGGCGACGCACCCGGTCGCCCCGAGTTTGCCTCCACACATCTCGAAGATCTTGCGGATCTCCGGTGCCGTGCGGTTCTTGTTGTCGGTGAGGATCTCGCAGAGCACGGCGACACCCCCGGCGGCGTACCCCTCGTAGAGGGATTCCTCGAGATCTCCCCCCTTGAGCTCCCCGGTGCCAGTCCGGATCGCCCGCTGGATGTTGTCCTTGGGCATGCTGACGGCCTTCGCGGCGTCGATCGCATACCGAAGCCGGAGGTTGGCATCGGGATCGGGCCCGCCATGCTTGGCGGCCACGATGATGGCCTTGGCGAGTTTGCTCCACAGCTTGCCCCGCTTGGCGTCGATGAGCGACTTCTTGCGGGAGATGTTTGCCCAATGGGAATGGCCGGCCACTCGCTGCTCCGTTGGCTCGAGGAGAATCTCGGAAATCAATCGTCGTCTGATGGTCGGTGGAAGCGTCGGCTCTCGTTCGTCTTCCCCGCGGCGATTACCGCGGCTTGCGACGGGTCAGGTCATCGGAGTGCCGATCCCCGACCGAGGGGCGGTCGGCAGCAGGCTTCGATCCCTTGCTCTTCGCCGCGGCATTCCCCTTTTCGGAGGACTTGTCGGACGACTTCTCGGCGGACTTGTGGCCCTCCGAGCCAGCCAACTTCTTTGCCGCCGGCTTATCGCCCCCCTTGGGTGCAGCGGGCGCCTTGCCTGCGGCAGGCTTCTTGGCAGCATCGGACTTCTTGGCCGGCGCCGGGGGAACGACGGCAGCCACGTCCTCCGGCTCAGCTGGCTTGATCGTGATCGGCCGACCGACGTTCGGCTTGACGACGAACGGCTTCGGACCCGGCTTCGCCCCGGCAACGAGGGTGCCATCGGCCGCACGTTTCGGCCCGGACCCGGGCGGGGGAAGCGGGGTCTTCCCGGCAGGACGGGCCGCCGCCTGCGGGCCCGCGGGGCGGTGTTCCTCGGCCGCGGTGCGGGCTGCCTCGGCAGCCTTCTGCGCTTCCTTGCCGGCCGGGGGAGGAGGGGGAACCGGACGGGGGAGCGGTTCCCCACGCTTCGGCATCCGCTTGGCATCCGGATTGACCGCCTGCACCACCTTCTTCACCGAGGCGCCGTGGAGATTCGTGAGCACGTCAACGCCGAACTGGTGGAGCAACGAGCCGAACTCGAGCCCGGCCTTCTTCGGGATGAAGCGGTCGAGCCCGGGGCACTTCTCGGCGTCGTATTCCTCCTGCGACATGACGCCAGTGAGGAACAGGCCCTGCATCGCCCCCAGATCGACGGGGATGTAGTGCCCTCCGAGCGCCGTCGAACCGATGAAGGCCACGACGAACGGCGGGATGCCGTGGATGTGTTCGAGGGTTTTCATGCCATGGGCGATCGAATGCTTCTTGGCATTGTCGAGCGAGAAGCTGTAGGTCGATTCGAACACCCCCTGGAGCACCCTGCGGAGCGCGAGGGCCGCCCGGGAGGGATCGGGGAGGTCGTGGAGCGTTTCGGCGAGCTCGGCCACCGTCGTGACGCGGACCTCATTGAGATCGAAATACGTCTCACCGAGTCGCTTGTAG
>JBIIQL010000264.1:0-5540 GCA_044342095.1 Pirellulales bacterium | reverse complement strand
GCTACCGCCACCGTTGCTCGGCGGTGCTCCTCGAGACGATGGCCGCCGCGCGAGTGGCGATCGTCACCGGCGGCGGATGGATGGCCCGCCGTCTCCAGCCGGCGCTGCGGGCCCATGTCACTCGCCTCGCGGGCCTGCATCGGCAGGCCGGCGAGGAGACCTTTGCCCTCGACGTCGTGCCGGCCGGAGAAGCGGTGACGCTGCCGGTCTCCCCCCCAGCCGGCGCCGCCCTGGCGATCGTCGAGGTGACATGGCGTGCCCTCGGCCCCTCGGCCCTCCTCGATCCGCCGCTGACCGTCTCGCTCGGCCGCTCCGCCACCCCCACCTCCGCCGTCCTCCAGGCCGATGCCTCGGGCGCCGCGGTGCCGGTCGTGTTTCGCCTCGGTCAAGTGTCGAAGCCGCCCGGGCCAACCACGCTCACGCTCTCCGCGCCGGGGCATCCCCAGGCCGTGGCGCTTTCGGGGCTGCGCGTCCGCTGGCTCGACGGCGGCCAGGCAGCTCCGCTCGGCGACGGCGGCATCGTGATCGCGGGGGCCGACGGCGGGGTCGAGGCACTCGAGGAGTTCGTCGTCCACGCCGACCACTATCTCGCCGGGGCCGCGCGCCTGGCCGTTGCCATCCGGCAGACGCACACCCCCGAGGCCGTCTTGGAGGCGCTCCTGCCATGACTCGTCCCGACATTTCCCTGATCGTCAACACCTTCCAAAAGCCGCGACACCTGGCGCTCGTGCTCCGGTCGATCGCGCTGCAGGAGGGGATCGATGGTCGGTTTGACGTGGTGGTGGCCGACGACGGCTCCGATGCCCCGACGCTTCAAATCGTCTCCGACTTCGCCCACCAAGCGCCATTTCCGGTGCGGTTCACCACCGAGCCCCACGATGGCTTCCGCCTGGCCCGGGTTCGCAACCGCGGCGCCGCGCTCGCCACCGGCGACACGCTCCTGTTTCTCGACGGCGACTCGGTGCTCCCCCCCGATCATGTCGCCCTCCATCTCCGCGCCCGAAAGGCCGGCTGGGCGATGCTCGGGGATGTCATCCGCCTCCCTGAGTCCGCCTCGCAGGATCTCGCGCCGTCCGCCCTGACGACGACCGACCTGAGCCGGCTCGCGCCCACCGCGGAGCTGCGCCGGCTGGCCCGCCGGCATCGCAAGAGCGTGTTCCAGAATTGGCTCCGTCATCCTTCGAAGCCGCGGCTCGCCGGCGGCAACTTCGCCGTCTGGCGCGACGACTACCTTCGCGTCAACGGCTCCGACGAGCGCTTCCGCGGCTGGGGACAGGAAGACGACGACCTCGGACTGCGACTGCGCGGCGCCGGCGTCCGGCTGGCATCGATCGTCGACCGGACATCCACCTACCACATCTGGCATCCGAGCGATCCGTCGGCAACGCCACGGTGGCGCGACGGGGTCAACGTTCCGTACTTCCTCCGCCGCGGGCGTTTGACCCGCTGCCGTCGGGGCCTCCAACTTCGGGATCGTGGCGACATCCGCTGGGGTCTCCCCGAGCGTGTCCTCGGAGGCGCCACTGCGAGCCCACCGCCGAGCCGGGCCGCCATCGACCTCGCGGGCCTGCTCGCCAAGCTCCTCGCCGATGCACCGCGTGCGGCCCCGGGGAATCCCTGCGAGATCGACGTTTGCGTCTGGCCCGGCGAGGGAACATTCCGTCGGAAGGCCGAATGCCGACTCCTTCTCATCGAGGCCGGAAGCGAAGGCCTCTGCCCAGCGACGCTCCGCCGCCGTGCCGATCGGATCGGCATTTTGGCGGCCGATGACGAGCAGGCCCTGATGACGCTGCTCGAGGAGGTCGGTTGAAGGAGAAGTGGACCGGCCCACGAGCCGCTCGCCTCCGAACGGACATACGGAGCGGCCTGCCGGGGCGGTCATGCAGAAGGGTCGGTCGATTCGGCGGGGATGCCGACGACGACTACTTCTTCTTCTCGTTGTGGAGCGTGTGCTTGCGGAGCCGAGGCGAATACTTCTTCACCTTGAGCTTCTCGCCTCCCGACTTGCGGCGCAGCGTGTAGTTCTGGTCACCGGTCTCCGAGCAAACCAGGTGAATCACTTCGAGACGCTTCTTTCCCTTGGCCATGACTGATTTCCCTGAGCTGCTTGCCGGATCGGTTGCCGGCTTGGTTGGCTGACCGGAACCGCGGACGTGCCCCCGGGAGGCACTCGCTATCGCCGATCGGAAAACGGCCCATCGTAGCCATGCCGGCATCCCCCCGCCAGCCGAACCGCCCAAACCCGCCCAACAGGCCACCACCGACCCTTTGGCAGCCCCCGCCGCAGGCACTATGATCGGTCGAGGGGACCGGTCGGACGAGCGGGGTGCGGGCTTGGTTCGACTGGGCCAAAACAGGATTTGATCGATCGGGCCGCTCCTGGCCGGACTTTCACCGGGTGGAATCCATGGCGACCGACACGGCTCCAAACGATTCGAGGTTCGAGGTCGCACCGGCCGGCCTGTCGGCTGCCGCGGCCCTGGGGGGCGTGGTGAAGAACGCTCCGGCCTGGGCCGTCAGTCTCCTCGTCCATGTCATCGTGCTCCTCTCGATGGCGCTGATCGTCAGCCAGCCTCCGCAGCAGGAGAAGGCGCGGGTGATCGTGTCGGGCGCCCCCGAGACGCTCGACGCCTTCGAAGACTTCGACGCTTCCCTGCCGGACGACCTCCCGGTCATCGATCAGACCACCGACGAGGTCGTGATGACCGACGTCGCGCCGATCGACAACGTGCAGGTCGTGAGTACGGCTGAAGACGTCGACGCCGCGCCGATCGCGGTCGAGCTCTCCGACTTCGGCACCGAGACCGCCGCGCCGGCCGACATGCTCGCCACCGTCGGCGCGATCGGCGGCACGGCCGGGGGACTCGGTGGACGCGCCAGCGCCGCGTCGCGCAATCAACTCGTGGCTACCGGTGGCGGCAGCTCGCAGAGCGAGGCCGCCGTCGAAGCCGGCTTGAAGTGGTTCATCCAGCACCAGCTTCCCGACGGCGGTTGGAGCTTCAATCTCAAGGAATGCCCCAGCTGCAAGGGGCAGTGCAGCGAGGGACGAGACAAGGGCGTCGGCGAGGATCGTTGTGGTGCCACGGCCCTGGCCCTGCTCCCCTTCCTCGGCCGTGGCTACACGCACAAAGAAGGTCCCTACAAGCGGCAGCTCGAAGCCGGGCTGACCTTCCTCGCGGGGATGACCGTCAAGGGAAACGGCAAGGCCTATGACAAGGGGGGCAACATGTACTCCCAGGGCCTCGCCGGGATCGTGCTCTCCGAGGCTTACGCGATGTCGCAGGACAAGCGTCTCCAGGCCCCGGCACAGCTCGCCCTCAACTACATCATGCAGGCGCAGGATCCGGTCGGCGGGGGCTGGCGCTACGCACCGAAGCAACCGGGCGACACCTCCGCGGTCGGCTGGCAGTTGATGGCGCTCAAGAGCGGCAACATGGCCTTTCTCCAAGTCAATCCGCTCACCGTGAAGAAGGCTTCCGCGTTTCTCGACTCGGTGCAGTCCGACGACGGCGCTGCCTACGGCTACATCGACGCCAAAACCCCGGGCCCCGCCCGGAACGCCGTCGGCCTCCTCTGCCGGATGTATCTCGGCTGGAAGAAGAACCATCCGGCCATGGAACGCGGCGTGGCGAACCTCGCCAAAGGGGGGCCTTCGAACGATCTCTACCACGACTACTACGCCACGCAGGTCCTCCATCACATGGAGGGCGAGTCGTGGGTGTCGTGGAACAACACGATGCGTGACATGCTCGTGAGCACCCAAGCGAAGAAGGGGCATGAGGCGGGGAGTTGGTTCGAAGGGGTCAACGGCGGCCATGGCGCCGATGCGGCCGGACGGCTCTACTGCACGTCGCTCGCGACGATGATCCTCGAGGTCTACTACCGCCACCTCCCGATCTACGGTCAGCAGAGCGTCGAAGAGGAGTTCAAGGAGTAGGCCGGGACGCGTCGCCGGCCCGCTGGGCCTGCAGAACCGGGCCCACACAAGCCCCGCCCGCCCCCCGGCTTTCCCCACTTCCCCCAATCGGCCCGGTGCGTTCGACAGGATCGAGCCTGTTCCCTCCGCTGGTCGATACTCTCTCTGGGGATGCCGCGGCCACTGCCGCGGACCATCGCCCCTGTCAGCAGGGCCCGAACGTGTCGCCCGAGCCGTCGCGGAATCCCGAGCCCTCCCCGGCAACGTCTCCCTCGACGTCCACGATGCCGAGCACCGGCGCCTTGGAAGCGTCGGCGTCGACCTGGATCGAGCGGGTGGTGGCCAGTCCCGTGTCGCGGTCGGCCTACGCCAGTGTCGTGACCCACGTCCTCCTCGGCATCCTCCTCGCGCTGGCAAGCGTGAACGCCCAGCGCGAGCCCCCCTCCCGGCCCCTCGTCCTCGCCCTCGAGAACGGGGTAACCGTGGTCGATGGCCCGGACGACACCGACACCGTCGAGATCGGCGCCGACGACGACCGGGCCACCGCCGGCGGCGAACCGGAGATCGCGCCGGACGACGTCGCCAGCACCGGCATCCCCGCCGACATGCCCGATCTCGAGTCGATCGACGACGCCACGCCCGTCCTCGAGGAAGCGCCCGACATCCCGCTGGCCGACGCCAATCTCGTGGGAGCCGACGGTCCCCGGGCCACCGCGGTGGCGGTGAAGGTCCCGACGGAGATCAAGCCTCGCGGGGGGGCGGCGTTGCGGGCCGACCGGGCGACGAAGGGCGGGGTGAGCGGCGTGCCGTACGCCTCGCGGCGCGGGGAGGAGCGTGGCCTGGCGGCGCGCGGCAAGGGGGGGAGCCCGGCGAGCGAGGCCGCCGTCGAACGGGGCCTGGCGTGGCTGGCGCTCCATCAGGCCAATGACGGCTCGTGGCGTTTCGACCTCGATGGATGCCGCTGCGAGGGCGCCTGCCGCGATCCCGGCACCCTCTCGAGCACCACGGCGAGCACGGCGATCGCGCTGTTGCCGTTCCTCGGGGCGGGGAGCACCCACCTCGAGGGGCGTTACCAAGAAACCGTCTCCCGCGGCATCTACTACCTGCTCAGCCGGATGCAGTCGACGCCGCGCGGCGGCGATCTCTGCGAGGGGACGATGTACGGCCACGGCATCGCCACCCTCGTCCTCGCCGAGGCGCTGGGGATGACCGGCGACGATCTCCTCCGCAAACCCTGCCGCGAGGCCGTTCGCTTCATCGAGACCTCCCAGGATCTCCACGGCGGAGGCTGGCGCTACCTGCCCGGTCAGGCGGGCGACATCACGGTGACGACCTGGCAGGTGGCGGCCCTGCGGAGCGCGGGGCTGGCCGGGGTCGAAACCTCCTCGCCGACGTTCGAAGGCGCCCGCCGGTTCCTCGACTCGGTGGCGACCCAAAAAGGGGCGGCCTACGGCTACCGAACCCCGGCCGCCGCCCCCTGCACCTCGGCGATCGGGCTCCTCTGCCGGATGTACACCGGCTGGGGCGTCGACGAGGAGCCGCTCGAACGCGGCATCACGGCCCTCGCCCGGCCGGGCCCGAAGCCTCAGGCGATCTACCAAAACTTCTACCTCGCCCAGGCCCT
>JBIIQL010000263.1:0-5541 GCA_044342095.1 Pirellulales bacterium | reverse complement strand
CCACGCCAACGTCTCCGGCCGGTTGCCGATGCAGTGCAAGGACATCGATCAGGCCTGCCACGGTCTCGTCCAGGATCTGAAGTCCCGCGGCCTCCTCGACTCGACGCTCATCATCTGGGGCGGAGAGTTCGGGCGGACGATCTACTCGCAGGGGGGCGTGTCGCGGGAAAACTACGGCCGCGACCACCATCCGCGCTGCTTCACAATGTGGATGGCCGGCGGCGGTGCCCGCGGCGGCCAGGCCTACGGCGAGACCGATGACTTCTCCTACAACATCGTCAAGGATCCGGTCCACATCCGCGACTTCCACGCCACGGTGCTGCAACTCCTCGGCTTCGACCACGAGCGCTTCACGTATCGCCACCTCGGCCTCGACTTCAAGCTCACCGGCGTCGACCACGCCCGCGTGATCCCCGAACTGATGGCCTGAGCAGGCGGGGCCTGCTGAGAGCGGCCGAAGCGGATCATGGCCTGTGGTAGGCTCCCGCGCGGCCGGCTACCATTAAAGTTTTGTAGCCCTTTCTTGAATAGCGCCCTTCGGTATTCAAGCTTCGCACCATGGCTCGCAGGGTCAGCGGCACGGGGGAGAGCCGCTGTGAGCGGCGACGCGTAGCTCGGGCCCGTTCAAGCCCTCTTTTCAGCCGGCTGGACGTGGCGCCCCTGTGGAGCCCCTCCCAGCTATAATGGTTCCCTTGCGCCTCCCCTGCCGGGTTTCAGGGGTGGATCGATCGTGACCTTTGGGGCATCACCATGCGCGCTGGCGCCAATGCGGTTGGATGGAGAAGAATCGGCATCGCGGCAGTGGCCGGCATCAGCCTGACGGCGACCGCTGTCCTGCCTGGCCGGGCCACCACAGCCGCTGACGCTCCTCCGCCGTCGGCCTCTCCAGACGACGCCGCAGCCAAGGCCGCCGAAAAGGCCGCCGCCGAAAAGGCGGCCAAGGAGGCGGCTGCCAAGGCCGAGCGGGAGGCGGCCTTCCGCACCGCCCGCGAACTCCTCACGCCCGAGCCCCGCCCGGCCCGCCCGGCCCTCCCCCAAAGCAGCCTGCCGCTGCAGCTGCTCGATGGCGAGCGGGTGGCGCTGGTGGGGAACTCGACCGCCGAACGGATGAACCTCTTCGGGCAGTTTGAAACGCTCCTCCACCAGCGCTTTCCCGACAAGCATCTCGTCGTTCGCAACTTCGCCCGGCCGGCTGACGAGGTGGCCAATCGTCAGCGTGGGGGCGACTACACGGCGCTCGACGACCCGCTGGCCGCCTTCGGCGCCGACACCTTCCTCCTCTTCTTCGGGTTCAACGAATCGTTCGCCGGCCCCGAAGGGGTGGCGGAGTTCCGCACCGGCTACGAGAAACTCCTCGATGACCTCGCGCGCCGCTATCCGCGCGATGATTCTGGCGCCGTCCCCCGGTTCGTGATCGTCTCGCCGATCGCCGTGGAGCCCTCGGGTGATCGGCTCCTCCCTGACGCCGCCGAGCAGAATGCCACCCTCGCTCTCTACCGCGACGCGGCCCGCGACGTGGCCAAGGCCCGGGGCATCGCCTTTGTCGATCTCCTCGCCGAGACGGAGCGGGCCTTCGCCGCCACACCGGGACTGCAGTTCACGATCAATGGCTGCCATGTGAACGCCGCCGGCGATGCGATCGTGGGAAATCTCCTCGACCGGCTCCTCTTCGAAGGGGCCGGCCAGGCGCCGGTGACACCCTTGCCAAAGGATCGCTTCGAGAAGCTCCGGGCCGCCGTCATCGACAAGTCGTGGATCCATCTCCAGGACTACCGGATGGTCAACGGCTGGTACGTCTATGGCGGCCGACGCACGTTCGACACCGAGACCTTCCCCCGCGAATACGCCAAGCTGCGGCGGATGGCGGCGGTCCGCGATGCGTACGTGTGGGATCTCGTCGCCGGTCGGACGGTGCCCCCCGAGCCCGACGATTCGGGAACCGGCGACCTGCTCACGCCGCCGACACGGTTCGGCGTTCCCGGACAGGCCTACAGCGAGAACCAGACCGGCGGTCCGGTGATCGTGCCGCCGGCCGACCTGATCAAGTCGTGCACGCTCCCCCCCGGCTTCGAGATGAAGCTGTTCGCGGATGAATCGCGGTTTCCCGAGCTGGCCAAGCCGGTGCAATTGTCGTTCGATGGCCGGGGCCGGCTGTGGGTGAGCACGATGCCGAGCTATCCGCAGTGGCAGCCGGGTGATCCGCGCCCCCAGGACAAGCTCGTGATCCTCGAAGACACCGATCGCGACGGCACGGCCGACAAGAGCACGGTGTTTTATGACCGGCTCCACTGCCCCACTGGCTTTGCCTTCTACAACGGCGGCGTCCTCGTGGTCGACCAGCCACGGATCCTCTGGCTCAAGGATGGCGATGGCGACAGCCGGGTCACGCCCGGCAACCCCGCCGACAGCATCGTCCATGTCCTCGATGGCTGGGCGACGGAAGACACGCACCACACCGTCGGCGCCTTCGAATCGAGCCCTGCCGGGCTCGTCCACATGCTCGAAGGGGTGGCGATGAGCACCACCGTCGAGACGCCGTGGGGTCCGTTCCGCAACTACGGCTCTGCCGGTGCCTACGTCCTCGATCCCCGCACTTGGCAGATCAGCCACTTCGTCACCGCGGGCTACGGCAATCCGTGGTGCTACGTGTTCGATCAGTGGGGGCAGGGATTCTGTGGCGACGGCACCGGTGCCAACCAGCACTGGGACACGCCGCTCTCGGGCAAGCAGTATCGGGGCCGCAAGGGGATGAACCCCGTCTTCGACGTGGAGGGCATGCGGCCGGTGGTGGGGAGCGAGTTCCTCCACACGCGGCAGTTTCCCGACGACGTGCAGGGACAGTTTCTCTACGCCTGCGTCATCAACACCAACGGCATGCCCCGCTGGACCTTCTCCGACGACGGCGCCGGCTTCAAGGGGGTGCGTGTCCGGCACGACCCGGCCGACCCGAAGACGGCGTTCGATCTCATCAAGAGCACCGACAAGCACTTCCGCCCCGTCGATCCGCAGATCGGACCCGACGGCGCGCTGTGGTTCGGTGATTGGGCCAATCCGCTCATCGGCCACATGCAGTACAGCCAGCGCGATCCCAACCGCGATCATGTCCATGGCCGCATCTATCGCCTGTTCTACAAAGACAAGCCGCTGCTCGAGCCCGAGACGCAGGTCGGGAAGCCGATCGCTGTCGTTCTCGACCAGCTGAAATCCCCGGAATGGCGGACGCGCTGCCGGGCGCGCGATCATCTCCAGGCCCTCCCCCCGGCCGAGGTGCTCCCCGCCGCCGCCGCCTGGTTCGAGGCCAACGCGAGCGACCCCGCGGCTGAGCGACTGGCGTGCGAAGTGCTCTGGCTCCAGCAGAGTTTTCATGCGGTCGATGGCGACTTGCTCAAAAAATTGCTCCAGACAGCCACACCCGAGGCGCGTGCCGCGGCCACCCACGTGCTCGCCGACGAGCGTCTTCGGGTAGAGGGGGCCGAGAGCTTGCTCGTGGCACAGTCGCTCGATCCCCATCCGCGGGTGCGGACCGAAGCCCTCCGCGGCCTGAGCTTCTTCCCGACGGCGACGGCGATGGCCGCTGTCGTCGCGGCGGCCAATGCCGATCCCTCCGATCGATTCCTGTCCTACACGGCCGACGCGGCCCTCGGGGCGAATGTCGACGTGTGGCGCGGTCAGCACCTCAAGGGGGAATTGGCCACCAAGGGTTCACCCGCAGCCGGGATCCTCGACAGCGTGATCGCGCTGGACAAGAAAGCCGCCGAGGTGGTCCCCTACCTGCAGATCCTCCTCAGCAGGGAGCCGACTCCCGAAGAGCAGCGATCGAAGGCGATCCAGGCGATCGCCGACGTGCAGGGGGGCGATGCCGGCAACGGACAAGCCGTCTTTCGTCGGCTCTGCGTGAGCTGCCACAAGGTCGGCGACGTGGGGGCGGATTTCGGCCCTGAAATGTCGAAGGTGGGGGAGCGGCTGACCGGCCCGAAGCTGGTCCAGTCGATCATCGATCCCAACGCCGACATCGCCGAGAAGTATCTCTCGACGTCGGTGCTCACCCACGACGGGAAGAGCATCACCGGCCTGGTCGTCAGTGAGACTCCCGAGACGCTCGTGATCTTCGACGGCAAGGAAAAGAAATCGATTCCGGTGGATCAGATCGACGAGCGCACGGTCCTCCGCCAGAGCAGCATGCCGGAAGGGCTCGCAGGCACGCTCTCGCCGACCGAGTTTCTCGATGTGATCCAGTACATGCGCCAGTTGAAGTAACCGGGGCACGATGGCGTGCTCTCCGTTGGGTGTCCAAAGTGGGCTGTCCGAAATGGTCCCTCGTGCCGTCTGCTCTCCAATCTCTCTCGCTCGATCTCTTGGAGCTTCTGTGATGTCTGCACTGATTCGCGTGGTTGCGGTGTTGTCGATCGCGGCGGTGTTCTTCGCCCCCACGGCTCACGCCGCAGGGCGGCTCGAGATTCGCGAAGGGGACCACGTCTGCATCATCGGTGGCGGTGTGGCCGACGCCATGCAGCACACCGGCTGGCTCGAGACGCTGCTCCACTCCCGCTTCCCCGAGCAGCGACTCGTGATCCGCAACCTCGCCTACGACGGCGACGAGATCGATCCGTCCAAGCGGCTCCGCTCCGCCGACTTCGGCACACCCGATCAGTGGCTTGCGGGTGCCGCCCCGATCCCAAATCCGGGGGGACTCAAGACGAAGGATTTCGTCCGCGAAAACCGCTTCGAGCTCGCGGGCACCCGGGCCGACGTGATCTTGGCCTTCTTTGGCGCCAATGAAGCCCATGCCGGCCCCGCCGGCCTGGACGCCTTCAAGACCGAGGTCGAGAAGTTTCTCGAGCACACCCTGGCGCAGAAATACAACGGGGTCTCGGCACCGCGCGTGGTTTTGTTTTCACCGATCGTTCATGAGAATCTCGGCCGCGCCCACTGGCCCGACGGCCAGGCCCACAACGCCAACATCGTCCTCTATGCCAAGGCGATGGAGGAGGTCTGCAAGGTGAAGGGGGTGACCTACGTCGACCTCTTCACCCCCACGCGCGAAGCCTGCGAGAAGATCAAGGAGCCGCTCACGACCGACGGCATCCACCCGACTCCCCGCGGCGACCGCGAGATCTCCCGGATCATCGACGAATCGCTCTTCGGCGCTCCGCCGGCCCGCGATCCCAAGAGCCTCGACCGGCTCCAGAAGGCCGTGGCCGACAAGAACTTCTATTGGTTCAACCGCTACCGCGTCACCGACGGCTACTCCACCTACGGCGGCCGGGCATGGCTGAAGTTCGTCGACGATCAGACGAACTACGAAGTGGGCCAGCGTGAGCTCGACTACCTCGACGTGAAGACGACCAACCGCGACAAGCGGATCTGGGCGACCGCCGCCACGCTCGGCAACCCGAGCGCGCCGCTGCCGCCGGTGGAGGAATCGGGCCTCCCCGAATTCATCCCGGTGGTCACCAACAAGCCGGGCCCGCTCGAAGGAGGCAAGCACGAGTTCCTCTCAGGGAAGGATGCGATCGCGAACATGACCGTCCACTCCGGGAT
>JBIIQL010000261.1:0-5585 GCA_044342095.1 Pirellulales bacterium | reverse complement strand
AGCAAGCGCATCGATGTGGCCGAGGATGGCCCCAATCGGCTCGTGGCCGAGGCTCGCGGTCCGCTCGGTGTTCATGAAGGCGCGGTGGAAGTCGCCCACCTTGCGGGCGTCGCTCCCGGCCGGAGCCTCGGCGGCGGCGGCCTGCTCGACGATCGCCCGAATCCGCTCGCGGGAGAGATCATCGAGCTTGATGAACGCGCCGTAGTTGCTCTTATCGGCCGGGATCGGGGTGTCTTTGAGCCACGTGCCATTGACGTATTCATAGAGATCGTTCTGTGGGCGAATCGACGTGTCGAACGCCGACACATCGACCGGGCCAGCGGCGGCGGCTGCAGCAGGCGCCGCGGCAGGTGGCGCGGGCGGCGCGGCGGCTTCCTTCACCGGCGCCTCAGCGGCGGGGGCCGCGGGCTTCCCCTCGGCGGGGGCCTCCTTCGGAGTCTCGGGCGCGGACGGCTCCTCTCCGGCGGGCTCGGCCGGACTCGGCGCGGGCTCGGCCGGACTCGGCGCGGGCTCATTGGGGTCACTCACCGGCTGCCCGGCGGCGGCGCGCTCGAGCATCGACGGCGGGGTCGCCATGCCCGGGGGGGGCGGCGGGGATTCGGAAGCGGCCGATTCATCGCGAGGCAGCACGGGCGCTGGCGGTTCCTTCGCGGTCTTCGCGCATCCCGCGAGCGTGGCAAGGAGCACGAGGCCGAGGAGCGTCAGGCCGGGATTGGCCGACGCGGATCTCCCGACGATCAACCTCGTCCTCCGCATCTCGGCGCCCGCTGTGTCCCCCGGATGCCGACGTTCGCGATTGCTTGTCACCTTGGTATCCTCTTCGTCGAAGTGGCGGATCGGCCGCGCGGTATCCCAACGGCGGGGTCCAGGCCCGAAAAGGGCACGCACCCCAGGGGCGCTCGGCATCGGGGTGGAGTGTAGACGATCGGAGTCATTTTCTCATGATCCATACCTCGATCGATCTGGCCCGCTCCGGCAAGCAGCAGGGCTTCCTTCAGGTGCCCTATTCGCACAACCTCGGCGGCTGGGCGAATGTGATGGTGCCGATGACCGTCATCGCCCGCGGGGAAGGGCCCACCGTTCTCTGCCTCGGCGGCAACCACGGGGATGAATACCAGGGGCAGGTGGCGATCATGCGCCTCGCCCACGAGGTGGCGCCAGAGCAGGTATCGGGGCGGCTGATCCTCGTCCCCTCGCTGAACATGCCCGCTGCGAAGGCCGCCACCCGGCTCTCGCCGCTCGACGGCATGAACATGAACCGGGCCTTCCCCGGCCACCCGGAAGGATCGGTCACCAGCCAGATCGCCCACTACCTCACGACCGTCCTCTTTCCGGCAAGCGACGTCGTCATCGATATCCACTCCGGCGGCCGGAGCATGGAGTTTGTCCCCTGCTCCCACATGCACCTCGTCGCCGACAAGGAGCAGCGCCGCAAGATGCTCGCGGCGATGCTCGCCTGGAACTCCGACTTCTCCTTCCTCTACGCCGACATCGCCGGCACGGGGCTCCTCCCGGTCGAGGCTGAGAATCAGGGGAAGCTCGTGATCACGACCGAGATGGGGGGAGGGGAGGGGATCCCGGCCCGCGTCCATCGGATCACGCAGTCGGGCCTGCGCAACGTCCTCATTCACTGCGGCGTCCTTGCCGGGAAGGAAGAGACCCGCGCCGGCCTCGGCCTCCCGCCGGCGATCCTCACCCAGGCCCTCCACCGCGACGATTACCTGCTCGCGCCCGAGTCGGGCGTCTTCGAGGTCGCCGTCGATCTCGGCGAGAAGGTGCGCCGCGGCGACACGATCGGCTGGATCCACCACCTCGAACGCCCCGACCGGGCAGCGGAGCCGATCCACGCCCGCTCCGACGGATTTTTTGTCACGATGCGCGCGCCGTGCCTCACGAGCCAAGGTGACTGCGTCGCCGTGATCGCGCAGGAAGTCGGCGTCGATGAGGTCCTCCACGCGTGACCACGAGCGCCACCGGCCGCAACGATGCCCCGCGCCCGGCACGGGCCTCCGCCGCCACGCTCCTCCTGGCTTTCATGTGGGGCGCCTACTTCCTCAACTACTGCGACCGTCAAGCGGTGTTCGCGATGTTCCCGGCGCTCAAGGCCGAGCTAGCGATGTCCGATGCGCAGTTGGGCTATGTCGGCGCGGTGTTCTTGTGGATCTACGCCCTCGGCTGCCCGCTCGCCGGCGTCCTCGGGGATCGGATCTCGAAGCGCCTTCTCGCTGTCGGCAGCCTCGTCGTCTGGAGCCTCGTCACCCTCGCCACCGGCTGGGCCCGCTCGGGCACCGACATCCTCGCCCTCCGCGGCGCCATGGGGATCTCCGAATCGCTCTTCATGCCGACGGCGATCGCGCTCACGGCCAACGCCCATCCCCCCGCCCTCCGCTCGCGGGCGATCGCGATCCTCACCACCGCCCAGATCGCCGGCACCGTCGCCGGGAGCGTGTTCGGCGGCCGGATGGCGGACGCCGGGCGGTGGCGCGACGCCTTCTTCATGCTCGGCATCCTCGGGGTGGCCTACGCCGTTCCTTACTTCCTCTTCCTCCGCGGCGTCCGCGAGACACCCGCAGAAGCGGCCTCCTCGGTCCGCGCACCCTCGAGCCTCGGGCGGAGCCTGTTCGGCGCGCCGTCGTTTCTCGTCCTCTGCGCCGCTTTTCCCTGCTTCGTGTTCGGACTGTGGCTGATCTACGGCTGGCTCCCCACCTTCCTCCACGACAAGTTCGCCCTCAGCCAAGCCGATGCGGCGTGGAATGCCTCCATCTATCTCCAGTCGATGACCGCCGTCGGCCTCCTCGGCGGCGGCTTCTTTTCCGACTGGCTCTATCGGCGCTCGACCGCGGCCCGGCAGTGGGTCCTCGTCATCAGCCTCGTCTGCTCGGCTCCCAGCCTCTTTTTTCTCGGCGCGTCCGAAACGCTCCCCGCCACGCGTTTGGCAGCCGCCGCGTTCGGGCTTTCGAGCGGCCTGTTCATGGGCAACATCTTCGCCGCTGGGTTCGAGGTCGTGCCGGCTGACCTCCGCGCCACGGCCGTCGGGATCCTCAATCTCTTCGGCGGTCTCGTATCGGGATTCGGGGCGCTGTTCGGCGGGATGTGGAAGCAGTCGATCGGCATCGACGGCCTCCTCGCCGCCACGGCGCTTGCCTACATCGCCGCAGCGCTTCTGCTCGCGGCGGCGACGCTCGTCTGTTTTCAGCGTGATCATGCCCGAGCCGCGGCGGGGGTTGCCCCATGACCCGATCCCGACCGATCCTCGCGGCGCTCCTCGTGCTGCTGCTTGGCCCCATCGTCGTACCGGCTCGGGCCGGCGAACCGGTCGATCTCGCGTTCACGGCCGCCTGCGACGGATCGCCGGAGCGCGTCGTCGAACTCCTTCCCCCCAACTTCGACCCGGCCGCCCCCCACGATCTCCTCATCGCTCTCCATGGCCATGGGGCCGACCGGTGGCAATTCATCCGCGAGGCCCGTGACGAATGCCGCGGCACGCGCGAGGCGGCGGCCAGGCACGGCGCGATCCTCCTCTCCCCCGACTACCGGGCCCCGACGTCGTGGATGGGGCCGAAGGCGGAGGCCGATCTCGTTCAGATCATCACCGCCGCCAAGGAGCGCCACCGGATCGGGCGGGTGTTCGTCTGTGGCGGCTCGATGGGGGGCACCGGTGCCCTCACCTTCGCCGCGCTCCATCCCGATCTCGTCGATGGCGTCTGCTCCCTCAACGGCACGGCGAACCTCGTCGAGTATGGGAGATTCCTCGACGCGATTGCCGCGAGTTTCGGCGGCACGAAGGAAGAGGTGCCGGAGGAATATCGCAAGCGCTCGGCCGAGCTCCACGCCGAGGTGTTGACGATGCCGGTGGCCCTCACGACCGGCGGCCGGGATGATATCGTCCCGCCGGAGAGCGTCCTGCGCCTCCACGGCACGCTGAAATCCCTGGGCCGGCCAGTCCTCCTCCTCCACCGCCCCGACCGCGGCCACGACACCGATCTGGCCGACACCACCGCAGCCCTCGATTTTCTCTTTCGCCAGCCATCCCGCTGACCCGCCTCCCTGGATTCCCACCATGCCTAGGATCCTCGTCGCCGAGTGCAAGCAGGAGGTGTCGACCTTCAACCCACACCGAAGTGCCTACGGCGACTTCGACATCCGCCACGGGGCTGCCCTCTTCGACTACCACGCCAAGGTCGGCACCGAGGTCGGCGGCGTCCTCGACGTCCTTCGCAACACCCCCGGCGTCGAGGCGGTGCCGACCTACGGCGCCTGCTTCATCACCTCCGGCGGGCCGCTCGCCCCGGAGGCTTGGAGCCGGATCGAGGGAGAGTTTCTCGACGCCCTCCGCCAGGCGCCGCCGGCCGACGGCGTGATCTTTTGCATGCATGGCGCGATGGCTGGCCCAGCCGAGTGGGATCCGGAGGGGAAGCTCCTCGAAGAGGCGCGAAAGATCCTCGGGGAGACAATCCCGATCGTCGTCTCGCTCGATCTCCACGGGATTCTCACCGAGCGGATGGTGAAGCACGCCTCGGCGATCGTCGCCTACCACACCTATCCCCATGTCGACTTCTTCCAGACAGGCTCACGGGCCGCACGGCTGCTGCTGCGGATCCTCACCGAGGGCGTGAAGCCGGTGACGGCGGTCGTGCCGGTGCCGGCACTCGTCCGCGGGGATGAATTGATCACTGAGACGGGACTCTTCGGCCGGGTGATCGAGCGGGCCAAGGAGATCGAGACCGGCCCGGGGGGCCTGTCGGCAGGGATGTTCATCGGGAATCCCTTCACCGACGTGCCGAGCCTGCAGACCTATGCCTTCGTCGTCACCGATGGAGACGCCCCCCTGGCCGAGTGCGGAGCGCTCGAACTGGCCCGAGCTTTCTGGGAGCACCACGAGAAGATGACGGTGCCGCTCTCGTCGCTCGAGGAGATGGTGAACCTCGTCACCGCCCACACAGGCGGCGGCACGCTCGGCCTCGTCGACGCAGCCGACGCCACGAGTTCCGGCGCTTCCGGCGACTCCAATGCAGTCGTCGGCGCCCTCCTCGACGCCGGATACCGCGGGCGTCTTCTCGCGCCGATCGTCGATGCGCCGGCCATCGAAGCTGCTTTCAAGGCGGGGGTTGGCGGGACGGTGTTCACGACGCTCGGTGGCAAGCTCGATCCGGCGCGCTACCGGCCGCGCCCCGTGCAGGCCCGCGTCCGGCTCCTCGCCGACGGACGGTTTCGCAGTGAGTCGTTCGGGGAGGAGTGGCAGGCCGGCCCGACGGCGGTCCTCGAGGCGGGGAACGTTACCTGGGTGGTGGGGAGCAGGGCTGTGAGTCTCTACGACCGCTCCTTCTTCCTCGCCCACGGTCGGGACCCGCGCCGCTACGATGGCGTCGTCATCAAGTCGCCCCACTGCCAGCACCACATGTACGCCGACTGGTGCGCGCGGATGATCAACATCGATGCCCCCGGCTCGTCGAGCGCCAACCTGAAATCCCTCGGCCACACCCGCTGCCCGCGGCCGATCTTCCCGCTCGACACGGCCGTCCCCTTCACCCCGACCGCAACCCTCTTCACCCGCCACTGAATCCTGTTTTCGGAGACCGTCCCAT
>JBIIQL010000262.1:0-5585 GCA_044342095.1 Pirellulales bacterium | reverse complement strand
AAAGTTTAGACGGTCCGGGGAAAAAGTCATCCATCACCATTTTCGCGCTTCGGTTGTCCGGAGAAAACGCCGCGTTTTCCCGAGCCAAAGCGCCCCGCGGGAGCGCGGCAAAAACCCTTCAGCGCCCTTTCAGTCCGACTCCCAATCCTCGAGCTTGAGCTCGGGGACGCGGGCAAACTCGGCAGTGTTGTGGGTTACCACCGTCAGCCCATGCACAAGCGCGATGGCCGCGATCTGGGAATCGTAGGGGCCGATGGGAGTGCCGGCCGCTTCGAGGTGGCGGCGAATCGCCGCATGGACGACGGCGGCTTTATCGTCGAACGGAAAACTGACGAAGGGGCGAAGAAACGCGACGATCTTCTCGCGATTCGATGCCGGATGCTCGCTCCGTTCACTGCCGTGAAACAGTTCCGCAACCACCACCGAACAGACGCACACCTGCGAAGGCGAATGGCTGCGAACACGCTCCACGAGCCTGGAGTGACGCTGCCGCAAGAAGCGAATGCAGGTGTTCGTGTCGAGCAGGTATCTCATGGCAGCTCGAGGCGTTGCTCGTGCTTCCCCTGCGGAGGCCGACCAAATGTCACATCATCGATCGAACCGGCCACACCTTCGAAATACCCGGCAGGCCACGAATGGCTTCCTGCACTTCGATCGCCTTGCGGATCCGACGGCTGGAGGACAACGACGGCATCGAACTCCGCATCCGGGCACCCGACCGGAATGCGGAGGTGAAGCACACCGTCGTCCCCGGCTCGTTCGGACAACCGAATCGTTTTCATGCCAACGCCTCCCCGCTCCAGACGGCCTCATGCGCCCGACGCGTCCCCCTCGGCGAACCGTCGGGACCGGGCTTGCGGCACCCATTCTACCTCCGAGACTGCCGCCATCGCACGCCGAAACCGCTCCCGCTCACCGCCCGCCGCGGTCGAGGGCTTCGAGGAAGCGGTGGACGGCGGCGAGGTCGATCTCTTCCGGGGCCCGCTCGAGGAGCCACAGCGCGTCGGCCCGGGCGGCGTCGTTTCGCCCCAGCCGTTTGGCGACGAGCATCCGCATCACGCGCTCGCGCCCCGCGTCGGGATCGACCGCCAGCATCGCGTCGAGGTAGCGGTGCATCGCCGGCGCGTCGTCCTCGCGCGTGGCGATCGAGAGGAGATTGTTGATCATCCGCACGAGGATCGCCTTCGGGCCGACAGGCGCCAGAAGATCGTCGGTCAGCTCGCGGCCTTGGAGATCGCGGTAGAGCTTGGCGACGCCGTTGCGATCGAGGATCGCCGCGCCGTCGAAGACATCGATCCAGCGCGGCTCCGCGCCGGCCGGGGCATGGCCAACGAGAAAATGCCCCGGCAGCCCCACGCCCTCTACGGCGAGCCCGAGGCGCTCGGCGAGTTCCATGTAAACAATCGCCAGCGTGATCGGGATCCCCTCCCGATCGTCGAGGACTTCGTTCACATAGCTATTGGCGCGGTTGTAGTAGTCGCCGCGGCTGCCATGGAATCCGAGTTCGGTGAACAGCACCCGGTTGAGCGTGGCGAGCTTCGCCGCATCGTCGGCCCCAGCCGGCACTGCCGCCGCGACCTCCGCCGCGAGCCGGTCGAGATCCTTCCTCGCCCCGTCGAGATCGAGATCGGGATTGTCGAGGGCGGCGACGTGGAGCGCCGCGCCAAACAGATCGATCGGCTCGGCGGCGGCGGATCGCTCGAGCGCGGAAACCGTCCGCTTCGCCTGCACCTGCGCCATCAGCTCCCGGACGCGCTTCGCCTCCCGGTCGAGGGCATCGGCCCGGGCCGCGAGCGCCGCGTCGCCGCTGCTCCCCTCGGTGACAAGCGTCGCGACGAGATCGGCGGGCACCGCGCCGGTCGCGCCGAGATCATGGACGAGGCCGGCGACCCGGGCGAGCTGCTCCGCCGGCGGCCGCGCCGGCGGTAGCTCCGCTCCTGTGGAAAAGCCACGAAACTCCGCTTTCGTATCGCGAAACTTCGCCAGACCGACCTTTCCTTCACCGAGCTCCTTGTCAGTCGACTCAAACACCTTCGCATCGTTGAGGAAACACACAAAACCGTCGGCGGTGCGGCGGACACGGAGATGGTTCCACGCGCCCGGGAGATAGTCGGCGCTGGCGGCCTCCTCGAGGATTATCCAGGAGAGGACGTCCGGGCCGTCGAATCGCGTCAGCCGCAGCTTGCCGGCCGTGGGATAGAAGCCGTAATGGCGATCCCCACCGTCGGCACCGAACACGAGCCCGGCGGCGCCCGCCTCGTCGTCGAGCTTCACCCACACGGCAATCTCATACGGAAGCGGAGGGGGCGCTGCGACGGCGAGGCAGAGCGAGCGGCCGCCGAAGCCGGTGCCGAGTCCGTCGACGACGATCCGGCCAGCGCGCTGCCGCCAGCGGGCGCCGCCGAGGGTCGTCCACTCCTTGGGATCGAGCGTGCCGATCGTCAGCCAGCGGTCGATGCCGATCGGGTTCGGTCGGTCGATGAGGGGCTGGAGTTGATCGACGCCGACGGCAAAGCCGAGGAATGGCGTGACGAGCGACTTCATCGTGAGGATTCCGTGCACCTTCCCCCGCCGGTCGAGGAGCGGCCCGCCGCTGTTCCCCGGCTCGATCGGGATCGCGAGTTGGATCATCGACCGGCCGTCGATCTCGCGCTTCCCTGAAACTCTTCCGGCGACGACGCTCCGCTCGAGGCCGTGCGGATTGCCGACGGCCACCACCTCCTCGCCGTCGAGGAGCGTCTCGGGGGCCCCGAGCGAAAGCGGCGAAAGCCCCTGCTTGGCGATCCGCACGATTGCCAAGTCGGCGGCCCGGTCGGAGGCGTGGATCGCGGTGACGTCGTGCCGGCTGCCGTCGGAAAGCTCCACGCTCACCGGCCTCGCCTCGCCGATGACGTGATAATTGGTGGCGATCAGCCCATCGGCCGCGATGACAAACCCGGTGCCGAGCCCCTCATCGCCACCGCCGCGGCCAGAAAACCGGATCGTGACGATCGAGTCGCGGACTTGCTTGGCGATCGCTTCGACCGACTCCGGCGCCGGCTCGGCAGCGGCCGCGGCCGCCGGAGCAGGGTCCGCCGCAAGCACCCCTCTGGCAAAGAGCCCGCTCGGCGCGATCACCATCCCCACAGCCAGCCAGCGGCCGACGGATCGTTTCATGAATCGAGTCACGCCGGGGTCCCTTCTCTGCTGTCCGGGGGGAACGCATCCCTCTGCTTCGCCCGTGGCCGTCGCGCGACGGTGTCGAAAGCATAAACTCGTGGCCCTCATGGCCCACGTTCACCCGGGAACGATTTCCATGCGCCCTGCCTTCGTCTGCCTCCTCGGTCTCCTCCTCCTCGGTCTCCTTGTCGCCGGCTGCAGTCGCCCGGTGCCCGCCCCACCGCGCGCCGACGTCGCGGCCGCTGCCACGACCACCGCGACGAGCGTTCCCCGGCCCACTGGCAACGCCCTGCCGCTGCCAATCCCCGCGTGGTCCGACGCGATGGCCCCGGTGGCTGCCGGCTCGAATCGGTTCGCGATCGATCTCTTCAAACGTCTTCGCACCGACCACCAAAACCTCTTTTTCTCCCCCTTCTCCATCTTTACGGCGCTCTCGATGACAGCGACCGGGGCCCGCGGGGAAACGCTCGACCAGCTCGTCAAGGTGCTCCACCTCCCGGTCGACGGCGAGGCCCGCCCGGCCGCCGGCGATCTCGGCCGGTTTTACGCCGCCTCCGACCGCCCCTTCACGCTCGCCACCGCCAATGCCCTCTGGGGCCAAAGCGGGCTCGCCTGGGACGACAGCTTCCGCGCGGCGCTCGCCGAAAGGTTCGGCGCCGGCTTCGAGGAGGCCGATTTCCAGGGCCGGCCCGACGAGGAGCGGCAGCGGATCAATGCCTGGGTCGCCGCGCGCACGGAAGGGCGGATCGGCACGCTCCTCCCGCCCGGGGCGGTGAGCGAGCTGACAAGGCTCTGTCTCGCCAGCGCCATCTTCTTCAAGGGGGACTGGGCCGAGCCGTTCGACGTCGCCGCTACCTCCCCCCAGCCGTTCCGCCGCGCCGACGGCGTTACCGCCGAAGTTCCCCTCATGCACCGCCGCGGCCGCTACGACCATGCCCGGCTCGACGGCGGTCAGCTCGTTGCCATCCCCTACCGGGGACAAGATCTCGAGATGGTGGTGCTGCTCCCCGAAGCGGCGGAGGGCCTGACGGCGATCGAGGATCGGCTCACGGCCGAGGCGCTCCTCGCCTGGCGAAGGGGGGCGGAGCGGGTCGAGGTTGATCTCTGGCTACCGCGATTCCGCCTCGACCATGGCTTCGATCCGGTGAGCCATCTCGAAGCCCTCGGCATCACCGATCTGTTCAAAGTCGGCACGGCCGACCTCAGCGGGATGACGACGACCGAGCGGCTCTCGGTGTCGCGTGTCCTCCACAAGGCGTTTGTCATCATCGACGAGGAGGGGACGGAAGCGGCCGCGGCGACGGCGGTGATCGCCAACGCCCCCGCCCCACCGCCGCCGAAGCCGGTCGAGTTCCGCGCCGATCGCCCGTTCCTCTTTCTCATCCGCGACGCCCACCACGACACGATCCTCTTCCTCGGCCGCTTCACCGGACCATGATCCAGGGGGGATTGCTCCCCTGGTCTTCCAGTCCCCCGAGCGTTGGCTAGACGGTGCCTCGCTTGGCTGCGGTATCACTCCGTCGCCATGTCGACCGCTCCTTCGTTCCGCACGGGCCCGGCCACGACCCCAGAGCCGCCAGCAGAGACGCGTGGGCACGGCTCGCCGCACGCTCGAGGCCGCTTTCCGACGGAGCGGCGGCATTCATCGCGAATTGGCTCGCCACGACACATTTCGCAATTCGTGCGAAATGCGCACCCTCATTTCATGAGTGCTTCACCATCCTAGTGAGGGCGTCCGTCACCATCCCGGGGCCATCCCCTCTCGATACATGGCACGTCATCGCACGCCGGTGGGCTGAATCCTTGGGAAAATCGATCGCAGTACCGGCTCCTGATCCACTTTTTCGGCGATCCGGCACGCCACTTGCATTCCCAGGAAAAACAGATCCTTGACGCCCGGTGGTTGAGACGAGTTCCCCGACAGCTGACTTACGAGTCCAGAAAGCACGACGATGACCATGACGCTCCGCCGGTTTGCCGCCCTCTTCTCGCTTCCCGTCGCGATCGGTCTCCTCGGCGCTCCCGCCCTTGCCGCCCCCAGTGGCGGCACCCTCACGATCTACGGCACGGCAGCCGGTGAACTCGGCCCGCAGTACAACGCCGGCACGATCCTCGCCTCCGACACGGTGCAGTTGAACGACGGTGCCACGGTCGGCGGGTCGAACAACCTCGTCGCCAACGGCACGCTCCTCTTCAATCAGTCAGCCGGCAACCTGCTCACGATCAGCAACACGATCTCCGGCAACGGCACGCTCACCCTGCAAAACTCCGGCACGCTCCAGCTCTCCGGGACGGCGCCGAGCACCCGATTCATCCCACTGAACCTGACGATCAACGCCAACGATGGCTCCTTGATCACTCCCGTGGTCTCGGGCACTCAAAACGGCATCATCCAACTCGGCCAAAGCGGCACCGGCACGCTCAAC